>CAYOHV010000082.1:0-2364 GCA_964403825.1 uncultured Bifidobacterium sp.
ACCGATGCATCAACATTCCATTCGTTTTCTCGTCCGAAAACTTTCGACACCAATTCGCCCACGGCATCGGCGATGAATGCGCAGGTGATTTTTCCTTCCAGTTCGCCTTTGGCGCCGTACGTCAGCATGGCGCGACCGGTTTCGACTGCAGAAGCGGCATGGGCCACGTCGTAGGCGAGTAATTGATTGGCATCCGGTCCACCGTTTTCGGCAACCGAACGAATTCCCGCATCAACAACGCCATGAGCGAGTTCGATAACACGGGCGGCAGCAGCAAGATCTGGAGCAGTCATGGCCTCAGGTTACCCGCGGGTAGGGTGAGGGGCGCATTCGAAGAATCCTCTTTTGGGATTCAGCAAAGAACGAGACTGAGCAACGAGGAGATTCATCATGGCTGTCATCGATCGACCTTTTGGACGCCATTTCGAAGATTTCGCCATTGGTGATGTGTATCGCCATTGGCCCGGAAAAACCATTACCGAAGCCGATGATCATCTCTTTTGCATGATCACCATGAATCACCATCCCACGCATACAAACAATTGGTTTGCGGAGAACGAATCGCCAATCGGAAAGCCACTAGTGGTTGGCAATCTTGTGTATTCGTTAGTTCTCGGTATGTCGGTTCCGGATGTAAGCGGTGCCGCAATCGCCAACCTTGAAGTGGAAACTTTGAAACACGCCAAGCCGACATTTCATGGCGACACCATTTATGCCGTCACCAAAGTTTTAGACAAAAAAGAAACGTCCGACGGTAAGCGCGGCATCGTTACGGTGGAAACAAAAGGAATCAACCAACGCTCCGAAGAAGTTTGTTATTTCCGTCGCCGCATCATGGTGTGGAAGCGTGAATTCGCACCAACGCGTGGTTTGCCTTACGACGAAACGGTTTTCGATACCGAATGACCTGAGGCGGTCATATGAGTGCGGATTTTCCGGGCGATGCACTTCTGCAATGGGCAAGTAATCAACGTCAAGATCTTCCTTGGCGTCAAACTCGCGATCCATGGGCGGTATTAGTCGCCGAGTTGATGTTGCAACAGACGCAAGTTGCGCGAGTCGCACCAAGATGGCATCAGTTTTTAGAGCGCTTTCCCACGATTGCTGCTTGCGCGCAACAAAGTGTGGGTGCGGTCATCGAAGAATGGGCTGGGTTGGGATACAACCGGCGCGCCGTTAATTTGCATCGCTGCGCGCAAGTGGTAAGTGCCGAACATGATGGCAAATTGCCTACCGATATCGATGCCCTCATGTCGTTGCCTGGAATTGGGCCCTATACCGCGCGCGCCATTGCGGCTTTTGCTTATGAAGAAGATGTGGCGGTGGTCGATACCAATGTGGGTCGAGTACTAGCGCGATTTTTTGCTCGCAAATTTTCAGCCCGCGCCGCGCAAGTGCAGGCGGACGAAATTGTTCCGCACGGAAAAGGTTGGGCGTGGAATCAAGGCATGCTCGATGTTGGGGCCGTGTGTTGTGTGAAGCGCAATCCCCGGTGTGAGATTTGCCCTTTACAAACTCAATGTGAATGGAATCAACAAGGAAAGCCGTTACCTGATCCGGCCGAAGGTTCCGCCGGCGTGAGTAAAAAGCAATCGGCTTTTCACGGTTCTTTTCGTCAAGGTCGAGCGCGCATGCTTGATGAATTACGCAAAGGAATGACGCTGCTACCACATGACTTAGTGACGGCTTGTGGGTGGCAAGAACAACCAGATGGAATTGAACAAGCGCAGCGCGCCGCCGATTCACTAGTCAAAGACGGTTTGGCCGCTACCACGGCACAAGGTCATTACGTGTTAGCCAACTAACCGTTATTGATGAAGTTCAGTACGGCTTGCAGAAATTTTTCCGGCTGTTCAACTTGCAGAAAATGTCCGGCGCCATCAATAACTTCGCAACGTGAACCCGGCGCTAGACCGTCAGCGGAAGCGAATTCAACGCCGATGCAACCATCATTTTTTCCGTGCAAATACAAAGTGGGGTGCGGCGATGTTTGCGCGGCTGCGGCGGCAATGTCTTGATACTGCGCGGCCGGTGGTTCTGTTCCCCAGGTGGCGCGGTAATAACCCAACGCCGCGGCCAAGTTCTCCGGAGCGCCCAAACTTTGACGCAGGTACTTCATATCTTCCGTGGCGTCATAGCCCGGTGACCAGTCTTTCCAGAGTGAATCAATGAACGAAAGATCATCCGCGCCGACTACGAAATCGGAAAGTCCAACTTGGAAAAAGAACATGTACCAAGAACGTTTTAATTGCGTATAGGTCAACATTGCGCCGGCCATAGCTGCCGGCGGGGGAACCGCAGCCGTCACAACTTTGTGCCAACAATCGGGTGCAGCCGCGGCGGCCGAATATGCCGCCAGCGCGC
>CAYOHV010000082.1:2464-6868 GCA_964403825.1 uncultured Bifidobacterium sp.
ACTTTGTGCCAACAATCGGGTGCAGCCGCGGCGGCCGAATATGCCGCCAGCGCGCCCCAATCATGTCCAATCAAAATTGCATCCGATGAACCGTTGAACGCTTTATGTAATGCAATGGCATCGGCGGCCAGAGCGGCAACGAAATACTGACCATCTTGTGGAATTGGAGTGGGCGCGTAACCGCGCATGAACGGCGCGACCACGCGATAGCCCGCAGCCGCTAGAGGTTCAATGACATGACGCCAGCCAAAAGCTGTGTCAGGAAAACCGTGTAAGCAAAGTGCCAGCGGACCTTCGCTGCCGCTTTGTAAATAGGCAAAGTTTCCTTGTTCAGTTTCAATAAACTTTGGCGTGAGAGTTTCAGACATGCCGACACGCTAGGCGTTCGTGGCTGATGTGAGAAATGTCACTCTCAAAATCAATTTTCTTCTTTCTTTCTGGGCCAATCGGCTCTAATTTTTCGCCAAGTGTTTGCGAGGGGGCCGGGCATTGCATCTTGAATTTTTTGGTGTTCGTGGTTCCACACCTTGTGCCAGTGATGCAACGGCGCGCTACGGCGGAAACACGTCATGTGTTGCTTGGCAATGTGATGGCGCCGATCCCATTCTTTTCGATTTAGGTACTGGCCTTCGTTATTTCGGTGCAACGGTTGGTGCTGAACAATTACGTGCACATGCACTCGTCACACATTTGCATTGGGATCATGTTCAAGGCCTTCCCTTTTGCCAGCCACTGTTACAACATGGCTCATCACTGACGGTTTATGGCCCGAGTCATGACGGTGTTGATTTCGGTGTGGCGTTTGATCAACTAATGCGTCCGCCGTTTTTCCCGATACGTCCGCATGAATTGCCAGGCGATATTGCCTTCGTGTCGTTAGGTGAAGAGGAATTTGAAATCACCGGAACGCGAGTTCTGTCACGTTATGTTCCGCATACCGATACCACTCTTGGATATCGCGTGGAACGCGACGGAATTTCGGTGGCTTATGTAAGTGACCATCAGCAATCCGATGACGGCATTTCGATTGACGCTGCCGTTATTGAACTTTGTCGAGATGCTGATGTTGTTATTCATGACGCGCAATTCACACCAAGCGAATATGAACAGAAGTCCAATTGGGGACATTGCACGATCGATTACGCCTTGCGCGTGGCCGCCGAAGCGAATGCCAAACATCTTGTTTTGTTTCACCATGATCCTTCGCATAGCGATGAAATGCTCGATGAATTGGTGGCCGAAGCACAGTGTTCTGCCCGTGGTTATGGGTTGGCGAAAGTCTCGGCTGCTTATGAGGGCATGCGAATCTGTCTCGCCTAATATCGAGGCGTGACTGAAAACTCTTTTGATTCCGCTCGCTATCGCCAGGTGTTGGGGCATTTCCCAACTGGTGTCACCGTTGTTACCGCGATGACGGAAAGCGGCCCTGCGGGGATGGCAATCGGATCGTTTGCATCGTTGTCTTTAGATCCGGCACAGATTTTGTTTTGCCCAGGAAAAACTTCCGGCAGTTGGGCCAAGATCCGCACTGCTTCATCGTTTTGCGTGAATATTTTGGGTGAAGATCAAGAAGATGTTTCCCGAGTTTTCGCATCCAAAGTTGATGACAAGTTCGCCGAAATTGGATGGAAAAAGTCGGCGAACGGTGCGCCGCAAATTAATGGTGTGTTGGCCTATATCGATTGCGATCTGCATTCAGTTTTAGATGGTGGCGATCACGACATTGTGATTGGCGCGGTTACCGATCTTGGTGTCAACCATGAAGGTGGCCCGCTCGTGTTTTTCCGCGGCGGTTACGGACGGGTCAGTTTCTGATGCCTATTTATGCGTTAGGTGACGAAGTTCCGCAGATTCATCCTGAAGCGTTTGTGCATCCTGACGCGGTCGTTATTGGCAAAGTTGAAATCGGAGCCGAATCAACTGTTTGGCCCTGTGCTGTTTTACGCGGCGATAACGGCGGAATCATCATTGGTGAACGTTCATCAATTCAAGATGGCACCGTTATTCATTGCATTCCGACGCGCCCCACCATTGTTGGTAACGATTGTGTGATCGGCCATATCGTGCATTTAGAAGGTTGCACCGTTGAAGACTTTGCTTTAGTGGGCAACGGCTCGGTTGTTTTGCATGAAGCAATTGTGCGTAGTCATGCACTAGTGGGATCGAATGCGGTAATTCCCAATCGTTTTGAAGTTCCTTCGCAAATGATGGCGTTGGGCGTGCCGGCGACATTGCGCCCCGTTTCTGAGGGTGCCGCCGCGGGAATCAAAATCGCGGCGGCTGATTACGCCCGCCGCGGTCACTATTACCGCGAAAATTTGCGCCGTATCGACTGAAACTCCGTAACGACTGAAACGTTTCATCGATTGGAGCGCGTTGATCATGCCGTTGCGTTAAGCCAATCAAACGGTGCAATCGGCAAATTGCGCGCCACGGTAAAAACCAAAAGTCCGACACCAATGACAATCCAAGTCGAATTAGAAATGGTGAGCGGTCGTCGTTTAGTGAGTCGCTGCACAACAAAGAAAATCGCCAAGGCAGCGATGGCTGAAATCGTCACGACGTTATGGCTTAGCGCCGCGCCGATATCGCCATTGAGTAATGAATGAAGAGCGCGGGTGCTCCCGCAAAAGGGGCAATCCAAACCAGTGATGGCTTTAAACGGACAAGGTACGAATCCACTAGAGGCACTTGGATCACGCAACCCGACATAAGCCAATCCGGCCACGCCCGCTCCGATCCCAGCCCATTTCCACCCTTGGGTGGTTCGCCGGGGGTTCGTTGCGGTGGTCACAAAATCAGTCTAAGACCACTAACGGGGAGCCGGTCGGTCAGAAAAGCCTCGCTGAAGGGCAGAAAATCCGTGTTTCCGTTGTGGACATGGGCCTTTGAATTTGTAAGATCTGCATAGGAGAAATTCAATCTCCGGCTACCCCCGCCAGGCTCTCAAGGAGACTCTCATGGCCACAACTGATCTCGGACTCGATCTCGGTCGATACAAGTTGGGTTGGAGCGATGCCGAGGACTACGTCTTTAAGCCTCGTCGCGGCCTCACCGAGGACATCATCCGTGAAATGTCGTGGATGAAAGGCGAGCCAGATTGGATGCGCGATTTTCGTCTGAAAAGTTACGCGCATTTCTTGAAGCGTCCCATGCCTAATTGGGGCGGCGATATGTCAGAGATTTTCTTTGACGAAATTTTCTATTACATCAAGCCAACGGAAAAACAAGTTGATGCTTGGGAAGAACTGCCGGAGTCGGTAAAGCAAACATACGAAAAATTAGGTATTCCCGAAGCCGAGCGTAAGTACTTGGCCGGTGTTACCGCGCAATACGAATCCGAAGTCGTTTACCACAAGAACCGCGAAGATCTTGAAGCACAAGGCGTGATCTTCTGCGATATGGATACCGCGCTGCGTGAACATCCCGAAATCGTGCGCGCTTATTTCGGCACAGTTATTCCGCCGAATGACAATAAATTCTCAGCGCTTAACTCAGCAGTGTGGTCTGGTGGATCATTTATTTATGTGCCGCCGGGTGTTTCGGTGGAAATGCCATTACAGGCCTACTTCCGCATTAATGCCGAAAACATGGGCCAGTTTGAACGCACGTTGATCATCGCCGATGAAGGCAGTCAAGTTCATTACATCGAGGGTTGTTCTGCTCCGGTGTACACCACAGATTCATTGCATTCCGCGGTGGTTGAAATCGTGGTGAAGCCGAGCGCCCGCGTTACCTATACGACTATTCAAAACTGGTCGAACAATGTGTTCAATCTCGTTACCAAGCGCGCACGAGTTGAAGCCGAAGGACATATGGAATGGATTGACGGCAATATCGGTTCCCGTCTCACCATGAAATATCCCGCGGTTTGGTTGGTGGGCCCGAAAGCATCGGGTGAAGTTTTGTCGGTGGCCTATGCCGGTCCCGGACAACATCAAGATACCGGAGCCAAGATGGTGCATGCCGCGCCGGAGACAACTTCGAAAATTGTTTCGAAATCGATTTCCAAAGACGGTGGCCGCACTTCATACCGTGGATTAATTCGCGTTGAAGATGATGCCTACGGTTGTAAGAGCCATGTGCAATGCGATGCCCTCATTCTTGATGAAGATTCCATTTCCGACACGTTCCCTTATATGGAAGTGGGCTCTCGGGATGCCATCATCGGACACGAAGCAACGGTTTCCAAAGTGGCTGACGAGCAACTCTTCTATTTGATGAGCCGCGGCCTTTCGGCCGAACAAGCAATGGGCATGGTCGTGAACGGTTTCATTGAACCAATCACGCGCACTCTTCCCATGGAATATGCCGTTGAGTGGAGCCGCTTAATCGAACTGCAAATGGAGGGTTCAGTCGGCTAACCAGCCAGTGATCATGTCCGCCTAAAGTGCAGACATGAAT
>CAYOHV010000083.1:0-6787 GCA_964403825.1 uncultured Bifidobacterium sp.
TTCCGTCACAATATTGCAATATTTATGGGGCGATCCCTTATTTCCCTTGGGATTTCTGCCATTGGAGATCGGTCACAGCAGGCCCCAATTAGGGCGAATCGGCACTGGACAAGCGATCGAGTCGGTTTGATTGGTAGATCCCATTGTGGGCCGAAGTGGCAAAGGCCAAGCCACAAGTGAGAACGAAAAGCCATGTGGAACGAATACCAAAAAGTTCAGCGCCCATGACAATGCCGGTAAGCGGAACATTGGCGGCACCGGCGAAAACGGAAACAAATCCGAGCCCGGCCAACATCTGTGTATCGACATTGAGCAAGCGTCCGAGGGTGATGCCCAAAGTGGAACCGATCACGAAAAGAGGGGTCACTTCCCCACCGATAAATCCAGATCCAAGGGTGACAGAGGTGAAAAGAAGTTTGAGGGCAAACGCGGCACCGATGATGGAGGCGCCACCAACAAATGCCTCCGCTATGAGAGGCAACGACAATCCGTTATACGAACGATTACCCACGGCATAGGTGAGCATCACGATCGCGATGCCACCGATAAATGGCCGCCATGGGATTGGGATTCGACGTTGCCCAAATTGTTTGGCAATGAAATGCGTAAGCGTTGTGAATGCTCGAGCCGTCAATCCAAAAAGAATTCCGACTAGCGCAACTTTCACAATTAAAAGAAACGAAATTGAAGAAGGCGCAATATCGGGAAAAATATCGTGTTCAATGCCGGTGGCAATAACGATCGAATGTCCAACAACTGAAGCAATGACCGAAGGGAACAAGGCGACTTTTCGCAACTTTCCGATTTGTTGAACTTCAAGAGCAAATACAAATCCAGCTGCGGGAACACCGAAGACCGCGCCAAAACCACCAGCCAATGCGGTGATCAACATAATGCGACGGTCTTCGTTTTCAATTTTCAATAGCCGGCACACTGCATCGGTTAATGAACCTGACATTTGCAGCGCGGTACCTTCGCGACCTGCTGAACCACCAAACAGTTGCGTGGCAATCGTGCCGATAAAGACAAACGGAGCCATACGCCGCGGAATCCACGCTTCTGGCGCGTGAATCTCATCAACAATAAGAACGTTGCCTTGGCGCGAACTTTTTCCGTAATAGTGATAGAGACTGCCGATGGCTAAACCGCCAAGCGGTAAGAGCCATAAAAGCCAGGGATTATCGAGGCGCGTTTGCGTCGCCCATTTCAATGCCGCCAATAGCGCCGCAGAGGAAAGTCCAGCGAGAACGCCAACGATCGCACCTCGAAACGTCCATTTACCTAAATAAATAACGAACCGGCGGGCGAACTTCACCCGCTAGACGCTAGTTGTTGTTCCCTGCCACCGTGGTTGTTGTCGTTGACGTCGTTGTTGACGTTGTCGTTGACGTGGTGGTTGTTGACGTTGTTGACGTGGTGGTTGTTGACGAACTCGGAGGGCTTTCTTCAACTTGCGCTAGCGGCGTAAGGATCGTGACGCGTTGACAGCCCAAAATCACATCTTGCCCAAACCCAATATTTACGGCAACGGCGCAAACGTTGTTCACACCGGCAGGGATTGAAACTTGGAAGGAATATCCATGCGACGAGCCGGTTCCCGGGAATGCACCGGCGACATCGGAACGCGATGATGAGGCCGTTGTTGTTCCTACCAGCGCAAAGTTGGCGTACACCCGAATGGTGACCGGCGAAAGTGGCGCATCCCAGTCAAGCGCCCAGCCTGCAACTCGCGCACCGCCCGCTACGGGGGTCACCGAATCTAGAAATCCGATTGGATTGGCAGGAGCAACGGTGACGGTACGACAACCGAGAGGTAAGTGTTGATCACGATCGGTACCCCAAAGGTTGAGGGCATAAGCGCAAATGTTATGGGTGCCCGGCGTTAGCGAAAGGTTCTCCGAAAATCCATGATTAGCACCGGCAATCGGAAAGACTGCTCCGATATCGGGACGCGAACGCCCCGCCCCGAAACCGCCAATGATTTGGTCACCGACATAGACATGAATGATGTCGGTTAATGCCGGCCCATCCATATCGAAAGCCCAACCACTCACACGTACACCGTTAGTAATGGGCTGTACATCATCGAGGAAGCCACGCATTCCACTCAAGCGTGCCTTTACGTGATTTGTGATGAGCCCCGCCCAACGCCATTCACCCGATGACCAAACAGGACATGGAAGTTGATTGGCCACTGGACAAAGGTGAACTAGATCGGCACTACGAACATCAATGAGTCCGTTTCGACAAAATTCAGAACCTTGCTCGAAAGATAAACACGGCAGAACTTTCGTCCAACCGTCAGTAGCGGGTGCAGCGAACGGCGAATAACCATCGATTATTGAAACCGGAATGTTTTGCGCTTGGGCTTGTTGTACCGACGCGATGATGGCGTTGTTGAAAATTTTCGATCGTTGCGTCACACCAGTTGGCAACTGACCAACTGCCCACGGCGACGGTTGCACAATTGGTGCACCGGTGGCTGCGAGCGACGGCGGCGCGGTGACAACACCTATCGGAACATTGGCTTGTGCCACTTGAGCAAGCACTGCCGACAAATCACTTTGATATTTCGCAGCAATTTGAGCTTCGGTAGATGTGCCACTCATACACGGCGTGATGGCATTTCCAGTGAAAGCGATAACAGCGGCGGCGGGCCTTATGTTGTTGATATCACTGACGATGTCGGATGCATAGTCACAAAGTGCAGTGCCACCATAAGCAACAATGCGCACGTCATAACTATCGCCAAACTGAAAACGAATATACGGTTCAGATTCGTAAACAAGGGAATCACCGTAAACTAAAACGATTTTTTTCGGTGGTTCGCACGCGGTGAGAAAAAGTGACAGCGCAAACGCCGCACCCAACAAAAGGGAAAGTCGAAAAATGAATTTTTGCTTTCGCTTTTGAAAAAAATCTCGCCTAAGAAGATTCCGCACTACTCAGAGGGTAATGCACTTCTAGATCAATCCATCGTCAACGGCTTTAACGATCCACGGAACGACTTCATCAAGTAATTGATCAAGAGTTGTTGTCGCTTCAAAATTCAACATGCGTTTGGCTTTTTCTACACTTGGAACACGACGTTGCACGTCATAATCAAATGAGGGATCGCTGACATACGTGAAAGGTTTTTCACCATTTATGCGTCGCCAAATTGCTTCCGCAAGTTCTAAAACACTCGTTGATTCACTTGTCGAAAGATTGAAATCTTCATTGAGGGCTTGATCGCTTTCCATTGCCATCACAATTCCGCGCGCTAAATCGCCGCCGTAGGTGTAATGACGAATTTGTGATCCATCACCGAGAATATGAAGCGGATCTTGGCCTTTGACGATTTTTTGCACAAGGTCCGGAACAACATGCGACATGGCCAATTTCACATTGCCAGAAAGAACTTCGATCTCGCCTTGAGCCCGCATTTCGCCGATGCCCACGCAGTTAAAAGGGCGAACAATGGTGTAGGGAAGTTTGTATTGGTCCCATGCAGCCCGGGCGTAATACTCCACCGCCAATTTTTGGAACCCATATGACGACATAGGCGGCGGAACTTTCAGTTCGTCACCTTCAACGCTCGGCCAATGTGTTGTGGATTCAAACACCATTGACGAACTCATATACGTAACTTTTTGCAGACGACCATTTTTATGAGCGTCGATGGCGGCATCACACGAAGACGCCATGATGCGTTCATTTGTTGCGAGCAGATCGTAGGCGTAGGTATGGAAATACGAAATGCCACCAATAAGCGCAGCGCCGGCAATGAAATGATCGCAATCGGCGAGAAGTTCTTTCATTAAGTCGACATCACAAACATCACCCACAACCAACTTGTAATTGGGATGCGTGTCATAACTTTTGGCGATGGGGCCGTATTTCGAATGATTATCGACGCCGACGACGTCATAACCCTTGGCCAACAATTCTTCGACGACATAACCGCCAATAAAGCCTGATGAACCGGTAACAAGAACTTTCATTTACATGCACTCCTCAAAAATGGTGTTGTCAGGCTGGGTTGGAAAGAAATTTTCGGCGACCAAATGCATACCTATACCAATGCAAGTACGTCGGTAACCATTTGATGACCTTGAAATTGGACTTCCCCACTGTTCGATCGAGCCAAATAGTAGGAATTTCCGCTACGGGGAAACGATAGCGACGAGCTTTCGCCACAAGTTCGATACCGATTTCAAAACCAAGGTCGCTTTCCATACCAACTTGGTTGATGAATTGACGGGAATAGGCCTTGAACGAATTCGTGGCATCACGTGTTCCCACACGGGCGAAATAAAACAAAGAAAGCCCTGCGAGCCGGGAGGTAAGACCTTTGAGGAATGGGCCACCAACTTGTTGGCCACCACGGGCGTAACGACTGGCAGCCGCCACCGCCACTCCCCGCTCAACTAAACGAGTGAGAATGTCGATCTGAAACGGATCGTCGCAACCATCAGCCATCGTCACCACCACAACGGGTGAGGAGGCATGGTCGATGCCATAACGAATGGCTTTACCTGGACCCCGTCCATACGTATTTATTGCGACACGAAATCGAGAATCAACTGCCGCCATTTTTTCCACGTAAGGAACACTGGAATCCTCAGGACTGTCAACAACAACCAGCACTTCACATGGCAATGAAACGGCCTCGCCTAATCGTTGCAAAACAGGCGTGATTGCTTCGCCTTCTTCATAGGCAGGAATAACAATCGAGACTCGCGTCATGCCAACACACCATGTCCGAGCAAATTCCAGACATCGATAACTGGTTGGCGTGGCTTTAACGAGGCATAGGCGGAATGAGGTGCGCCGATTACAAGCACGTCAGCGCGTTCTAGAACTTCCTCAAGCGGCAACAAATTGGGATCTGATTTCACGAACGGATCGGTACAGAGAACTTCTTTTGATCGGTAGCGAAGAACGCGGCGCAACTTATAAGAAAGGCTTGAGCGCACATCATCGCTTTCCGCTTTAAACGACATGCCCAAAATTCCGACAGTCATTTTTTTCAGTTCGAATCGCTGACCCATGCGCTCTACTAAATATGCGGGGAGACCTTCATTCACCATCATGCTGGCATGGCCTAAGAAAAAGTTGTTGTTGTTGAACGCGGCTAGTTGCATTGTGTCTTTGAATAGACATGGGCCGGCGGCAAAACCGGCACCGGGAAGATCGTTAGCTCGCGGATAATCGAACGTAATGGCATGGCGAACCTTTTCGTAATCAATGCCATTTTCGTTTGCGATCATGTAGAACTGATTAGCGGCGGCGAACTTGATATAGCGCCAGGTATTAGTGAACAACTTGGCAAGTTCTGCTTCTTCGGGAGAAGCGACAACAATTGACTTCGTAAGCAACGAAAACAATTCCGACGCCCGCTGAATGGCGAGATCATTTCGACCGGAAACGATTTGCGGCAATGAATACAACTCAATCAAGGCTTGGCCTTCAGCAATTCGTTCCGGACAAAACACCACATCAAGTTGCAAACCGTGAGCTTCGAGACGCTCTTCAACCAGTTTGGTGACACCGGGATAAATCGTTGAACGCAGAACTAAGAGTTGTTCATTGCGCAGATACGGAACCAACGCCTCAACTGCATCGGGTACGGCTTGGGTGTCGGGATTGAGATGCTCATCAACTGGCGTACCCACCACGACAATGACGACATCTGCGCTTTGAACGCAACTCACATCGGCTGAGGCGACCAGTTTCTTTTCCGCAATAACTTTTTCTAAAAGTCGAGGAGCATTTGGTTCGTCGAAAGGCATTTCGCCACGATTGACCATGTCAACGGCAAGCGGATTGATATCGAAGGCGGTGACATCAACACCGGCGTCGGCAAATGCCAATGCGAGCGGAAGGCCAACATGACCGCAACCGCCAACAACGCAAATACCGGAAAAATTCATATGGCCAACGCTAGCGCGGGCGGGTACACCACTATTTGCTAGCGACAGATCAAGTTAAGAACCGGATCACTGAACGACACCTTCCACGGCTTGCCAAACGAATCAGCAGGTGAACGGAACTCAATCACCCCAGCCGAGATTTCTCTCGGCGCCGCCCCGATTTCGCCCGCAGTCGCATAGCGGGAAATTCGTATTTGCTGGGTTGTGTTCGAAAGGACATAAACGGTTTGACCCGACGAAAATTCAATATTCACGGTTTCTGGCGGAATTGGTCGGCAATTTGACGCTGAAATATTTGTCGACGTGACAATAAGTAAATGATCGAAAAGCCGGTCTACGCCCGCCGCAATACTGTCGTTTCCGAACGATTTGGCTGACGTAACAATTTCAACCGATTCACGCGGATACGCCGGTGATGAATGCAAATCTCTTGTTGCGGCTAAATATTCGCCAACGGTTAATCCCGGTGCATGAACGGGATCGATTACAAAATTCGGATCGAGTTGATCGCCAATGGCATCGACAACGGCAAGTTCATAACTGATGCGCTCCCCTTCGTAACGAAGCCCACCGGCTCCATCGCGTAACAGTTGATTCGAGCGTTGCACGGTGACAATCGACAAAATTGCAATGAGCAGGGAAAGAGCGATCCGGATATTGCGTTTGTTCGGCCAAAGCGGAAGGGCGTCAAACAGCGTGAGCAATAGCAAAACAACTGAGATGTAGACGTAGCGACTTGCACCAGGGATACTCAGTCCCGCTCGCGTCAGTGCGTTGAGAATCCAAAAACTAAGAACGAACACCGGCCACACCAGCATGCGCCATGTTGCCTTTCTGCGCACAATCGCCAGAAGTACAACGGCCGTTACGAC
>CAYOHV010000084.1:0-6580 GCA_964403825.1 uncultured Bifidobacterium sp.
AAGACGAACGCATTAAGAATTTCACTCGCGCCGTTTGCGGTAAGCAACCAGAAGAAAACATGGTTGCTGATGAGTGGACCAAAGTTATGTGGGTTGACACCACCAAGATGCCCGAGTCGCCCGAAGAAGCGGCTGAACTCGAAGCGCTTGATTTCGAAATTATGGAAGGCGTGCGTCAGCGCATTGCCGACATCGTTGAGGATCAAGAAACCGCGCAGAAACTCATGCCTTGGTATGGCGTTCGTTGTAAGCGTCCGTGTTTCCACGATGAATATTTGCCCGCATTCAACAAGCCCAATGTTCACTTGATTGACACTGACGGTCGCGGCGTCGATTCCATCACCGAAAACGGTCCAGTAGTTGATGGCGTTGAATATCCCGTCGATCTGCTTATTTACGCCTCTGGCTTTGATGTGGCCCCAACCTATGACCGCTTGGGCTTCGACCCCAAGGGTCGTGACGGTGTCCCGATGACGAAGTCATGGGAAGAGGGTCCGCACACGATGCATGGCGTGATGTCGAACGGATTCCCGAACTTCCTGATGATTTCGACAACGCAAGGTGGGTTCGGAACCAATTTCGTTCACTACTTAACAGAAACATCGAAGCATGTTGCTCACATCATTAAGACCTGCATCGACGATGGCATTCGCACGATTGAGCCTGATCCGGCTGCCGAAGAAGATTGGTTCATGGTGTTGATGAGCAAAGTGATGGGTATGGCCAACTACAACGCGTCTTGTACGCCTGGCTATCTCAATCGCGAACAACAAGAAGGCGATATGAAGGCCGCGCGCGCTGCGTCATTTATGGACAGCGTTGAGGAATATGCCGGTCATCTCATTCGCTGGCGTGAAGCTGATGAACTCGAAGGTGTCATCATCACGAAGTAGCGCTTCCAACAGATTGTTGTAGTAACGAATCACAAAATATGTTTGAAAAACGGGTGTGAGAGCCAACTCTCCGCCCGTTTTTCATATTGCCGCCAGAAAAACTACGTTTGTAAGTCCGTTTGTAAGGAGGGCTCCATGTCGTATGTCGTTCCCAGTGGGATTCATGCCACCATCACTGGTCCAGTTGTGATGATCGGTATGGGTTCAATCGGTCGGGCCACTCTTCCGTTACTTGATCGACATATTGATTTTGATCGCTCGCGGGCAATCGCTCTTGATCCATTAGCGGAGCGCAAAAAATATGCTGACGAATTCGGCATTGCGTTCAAACAAATCGAATTAACGCCGGAAAACTATGTTGAGGTGTTAACGCCGTTATTAACGAACGGTGATGGTCAAGGTTTTTGTATCAATCTTTCGGTTGATACGTCATCGGTTGACATCATGCGCCTGTGTCGCGATTTGGGTGCGCTCTATATCGACACCGTTATCGAACCATGGCCCGGTCTTTATTACAACGAAACAATCGATAACGCAGATCGAACCAATCAGTTTTTGCGCAGCCAGGCGTTGGCAGAACGCCGACGAGCTCCCGGTGGAGTGACTGCTGTTTCATGTTGCGGAGCGAATCCGGGCATGGTGTCGTGGTTCGTCAAAGAAGCGTTGGTGAAATTGAGTGATGATCTCAATCTCAATCAGGAAATGCCAGCCGCCAACGATCGCGATGGTTGGTCGCGCTATATGCAAAACGTTGGTGTGAAAGGAATTCATATCGCTGAGCGCGATACCCAACGTGTAACCACTCCAAAACCGCACGGAACTTTTTGGAACACGTGGTCGGTGGATGGATTTTTGTCCGAGGGATTACAGCCAGCAGAACTTGGCTGGGGCACACATGAAAAATGGATGCCGCCAACCGCACGCCAATTTTCCGATCCCAATGCGCCGGCCATTTTCTTAGAAACTCCGGGCGCCGAAACGCGAGTGCGTACATGGTGTCCAACATTGGGCGAGCAATATGGCTTTTTGGTCACTCATAACGAGGCGCTTTCGATTCCTGACTTTTATTCGGTTCGTGACGACAGCGGCAAGGTTGTTTATCGACCGACTTGTCATTACGCCTACCACCCCTGCAACGATGCGGTGTTGTCGTTCCACGAGTTGTTTGGCGCTGGTGGTCAAGTACAAGAAATCAAACATGTGCTTGATGAAGATCAGATCGTCGATGGAATCGACGAACTTGGTGTGCTTGTTTACGGCCATGCCAAGAACGCGCTTTGGTTTGGATCGCGTCTTTCCATTGAAGAGGCACGTGCACTGGCTCCCTACAACACGGCAACTGGATTGCAGATTTCCTCAGCCGTCTTGGCGGGTGTGGTGTGGGCCTTGGAAAATCCCAATGAGGGAATTGTGGAAACCGATGAAATGGACCATGTCCGTTGTTTGGAAATCCAAGTTCCATATTTAGGACCAGTGGAAGGCCATTACACCGATTGGAATCCACTCAGTCGCCGCTTGGGATTATTCCCTGACGACATCGACGCTTCTGATCCGTGGCAATTCCGCAATATTTTGGTCCACTAACGCATCTCTTTCGGCGGCCAACTCAAAGAACGGATGACAATGAACATCACACTTTTAGGAACAGGCTCGCCGATACCGGATCCAAACCGTGCCGGCCCATCAACATTGGTAACGGCCAATGAAACACAACTTTTAGTTGATGCTGGCCGCGGCGTTTTAATGCGCCTTGCCGGTGCGTTCGTTGCGCCTCCAATGCTGCATGCAGTTTTAGTAACGCATATGCATTCCGATCATCTTTCTGATCTAAACGATGTCGTGACAACGCGTTGGGTAATGAGTCAAGAAGAAAATCCGCTGCGGATTTATGGACCGGTCGGAATCAAAAAAATTGTCGACGGCATGATGGAAATGCTGTCGCTTGATATCTCGTATCGAATTGCACATCACGACGATTTACAAAACGGACCAGCACTCGAAGTTGTCGAAGTCAAACCAGGCGACGAATTCCAAATTAACGATGTGGCGATTCGTGTGGGACGCACCAATCATGCACCAGTCGAACCTTCGGTGGCTTATCGGATTGAGCAAAACGGTGTGAGCGTCGTGATGGGTGGCGATGGCATTCCATGTACCGAACTGGATGAACTTTGCGCAGGTGCGAACGCTTATGTCCAAACTGTTATTCGCGATGACATTGTGAAGATGGTTCCGCTGCAACGCTTCGTCGACATTCTCGACTATCACTCGTCGGTTTCCGATGCCGCTAAAACTGCGCAAAAAGCCAACGTCAAGACGCTTATTCTCACGCACTACGTGCCGGCAATTGCCCCTGGTCAAGAAGATGAATGGCGGGCCATCGCTAGTGAGTATTTCAGCGGCGAAATCGTGCTTGGCGACGACCTCACCTCCATCGCACTTTCGTAAACAGCAATCTCTCGGTAATGTCGGTGGACGGGCCGTGTTATGGGGGGATCATGACAATCACCGCGGAAAAATCCTTGTTACCAACTCCTGACGGAGAGATGGAAATTTTTTTGGCGCGTCCGAACGGAACGCCGCTAGGCGGAGTAGTTGTTGTCCAAGAAGCATTTGGATTAACAAACCACATCCGCGAAGTTTGTGAAGCAGTTGCCGCCGCTGGGTTTATCGCGATTGCGCCGGCGATGTTTCATCGATCAGAAGATCAGATCTTCGGCTACGACGAATACGAAAAATTAGGTCCTGTCATCATGTCGATGACACTTGAAGGTATTAACACCGATATCGATATCGCTATTGCGGCCTTAGAAGAAAATGGTTGCGCAACGTCTTCAATTGGAATCGTTGGATTCTGCATGGGTGGATCAATTGCGTTACAAACCGCCGCCCGTCGAAAGATTGGCGCCGCGGTCACTTTTTACGGTGGAGGAATTGCCAAAGGCCGTTTCGGTTTAGAAGGTGGTCTTGTGTACGCGCCGGCCTTACAAACTCCTTGGCTTGGTTTTTATGGCGATCTGGATGCTGCCATTCCAGTTGACGAAGTCGAGCAACTCCGTATTGCCGCCGCCTCGTCACCCGTTGACACACTGGTAATTCGTTACCCCGATGCTGATCATGGTTTTCACCGCCGGGAAGGTCATTCATTTAATGCGGAAGCCTCCGCTGATGCTTGGCAGCGAGCAATTGATTTTTTCACTGAACAACTGGCGTAGATTCGTTTTATGTCATTTGTAATGGAGCCTCCTTCAACTTCTTCGGCCAAGGCTGCCAATGGAGGAGTTGTTGCTGAGGGGCTCAAGAAAAGATTTGGCGATTTTCAAGCGCTTGATGGTGTCACTTTTGAAGTGCCGCAAGGAACGATTACGGGGTTGTTAGGTCCGAACGGTGCCGGTAAAACAACCACGATTCGCATTCTCACAACTCTGCTTCGCTTAGATAGCGGTCGCGCTACCGTCGGCGGTTTTGATGTTGTAACTCAAGATCGACTTGTGCGCGCCACAATCGGTTTAACCGGTCAATACGCAGCCGTCGACGCAGAGTTAAGCGGCCGAGAAAATCTTGTTCTCATTGGTCGCCTCTCTCGTCTCTCAAAAAAGGTGGCCCAACAACGAGCCGATGAATTGCTTTCTGCATTTTCACTTTCTGATGCTGCCGATCGTTCTTTGCGAACGTATTCGGGCGGTATGCGTCGTCGACTCGATTTGGCCTGCAGTTTGATGGTGTCACCACCGGTGTTGTTTCTCGATGAACCAACTACTGGCTTAGATCCGCGTAGCCGTCTTGAACTTTGGGATGTCATTGCTGAGTTACGCGATCAGGGCGCCACGATTGTTCTCACCACGCAGTATCTCGAGGAGGCCGATCAATTAGCGGGAAAAATCTCGGTGATTGACGGTGGTCGCGTAATCGCCGAAGGCACGTCCGACGAATTGAAAACCTTGGTGGGCGGCGACGTTGTCGAAGTTCGAGTGACCGATCGTCATCGTCTCGATGATGCCGTTGCTCTACTAGCCCGAACTTTCAATCTCGCTGAGCGTGATTTACAAGTCGATCGCGATCTATCCCGGATTCAAGTTCCTGCTGTGGCCGGTGCGGCGGCGTTAACCGTTGCGGTGCGCTCATTAGATGCAGAAAACATTGTGATTTCTGATCTTCTTTTCCGTCGACCCTCACTCGACGACGTGTTTCTATCTCTTACTGGTCGCACTGCTGAAAGTGATGCATCATGACCGAATCCGCCAAACTCACAACTTTTACGGCTACCGGAACAGTTGAACAGCGAGCCGCGCTCCCATTACGGCGTGTACTGGCTGATATTGGTTTGCTCACACAACGAAACTTGCGCCGCATTCTTCTTAATCCGCGCTTGTTAGTGTTCACCACAATTCAACCGCTCTTGCAGTTGATTATGTTCACCATTGTTTTTGGTGCGGTGGCCACGGCCGCCGGAGACATTCCTTATAAGGACTTTGTTGTGCCGGCAGTTTTAGTGCAAACGATGACATTTGCCGCTATGTCATCGGGTGTTGGTATTGCCCGCGATCTTGAAGGCGGAATGATTGAACGATTCCGTTCATTACCCATTGCTCGCAGCGCATTTCTTTTAGGTAGGACTGTTTCCGATAGCACTCGGCTGACAATCCAAGCACTGCTTCTTTTAGTGGCGGCGTTAATTATTGGATTTCGTTTTCACTCCAATGTTTTCGGAGCACTCGCCATGATTGCTTCGGTCGTGTTATTCGGAATTGCTCTTACCGCGTTTTCTGCATGGGTTGGATTATCTGTACGCGATCCGGAAGTTGTACAAGCCGCAATCTTTTTGCCGTTATTGCCGTTGGTCTTTACGAGTTCGGCATTCGCACCTATCGATCGTTTACCTGGTTGGATGCAACCAGTGGCCAATATCAATCCGATTACTTCGGCAATCGATACGGCGCGCGGTTTTGCTTTAGGAAGTGATCGCCTTTATGCCGTGAGTGGTCATGGGCTTGGGCATTCGCTTTTACGTTTTGCGTTGTGGTGGATCGGCATCGTGGTGGTGTTCACCTGGTTGGCCGTTCGTCGTTACCGACGCGGCTAAACGAGCCAGAAAAGGCAAACACCCCCAACCTTTTGGCGGGGGTGTCGCAATGTCCTAGCGGAGGGGGGATCCGTTTGGACCAGGCTCTATGGATGGGGGGTTTCCAGAACCACTAGATATAACGCTAGAGGCGAAGGTTTATTCCTACACCGTCAGAAAACTGGTCAGATTTCACATTTGCCCAGTTCAGGGCCGGAAATTTACCAACCCTGATGGAGTGGGCGACCCTCGGCGAAGCCAGAAGTGGTCTGAACGCCTACAACAGCCCGCTCATAGAACTCTTCAATTGAACGAGCGCCGGCGTAAGTAAACGAACTGCGCACCCCAGCGGTGATCGCATCGAGGAGATCCTCAACGCCGGGACGAAGGGCATCGATATACATACGTCCTGAACTGATGCCTTCTTCAAATAATTGGCGACGTGCCGCTTCAATTGGTCGTTCGGAAGTCGGAGTGCGACCTACAACGGCTCGAGACGAAGCCATTCCGAAACTCTCTTTATAAGCACGACCATCAGCATCGAAATGTAAATCGCCGGGCGATTCATGAGTACCGGCAAACCACGAACCGATCATCACATTGCTCGCGCCGGCCGCTAACGCCA
>CAYOHV010000085.1:0-638 GCA_964403825.1 uncultured Bifidobacterium sp.
CCGATGTATGCCGGTATTGAAACGCTGCGCGATACCGGAGATCAAGTGCAATGGGGCGGTCGACATTTATGTGCCGATGGAAACTTCCCAACACCAGATGGTCGCGGGCATTTAAGTGTCTTATCTCGTCCGACAATTGACTTACCGGCGGGAACATTTTTGGTTTCCACCCGACGCGGCAAACAGTTCAACACCATGGTTCAAGGTGAAGTTGATCCGTTGACGGGATCGCATCGCGATTCGATTTTCATTAACGCGGCTGATGCCATCGCCCTTGGTTTGAACGAAGGTCAGCAAGTCGTTTTGCAATCCGAAACTGGTGAGTATGTCGGTCGACTGAAGTTCGCCAACCTTGCCTCTCGATCTCTTCAAGTTCACTGGCCTGAAGGAAATGTTCTGCTTGCCAGCGGCCCTGAAAATCGTGAATCGGCCTCAAAAGTGCCGGATTACAACGCTGTTGTCACTATTTCGGCTCGGTAATTACCGTTCCATCGCTGCGGCTCGCAATTGGGATCTCCCGATTCGTAGACTGCTGACGTGAGCGAACTCGTAACTCCTTCAGTCGGCATGGCCGTTATTCATTTATTTTGCAAAGTCGGCCCTCTTGCTGATGGTGACGCCATTCGGGATGCAGTGAA
>CAYOHV010000085.1:648-6559 GCA_964403825.1 uncultured Bifidobacterium sp.
GCACAAGCCGAAGGAGACCAAATCGTCTCTGTCGGCATCTTTGGTCATAAAGCTGATTTGGCCTTTATGGCATTGGGTTACGACATGTGGCGTTTGCGGCGTTTCCAGGCGGCTCTGCAACAAGCCGGGCTCGAAATTGTTGACTCCTACGTTTCGTTGACCGAACTTTCTGAATACGCCCAAGGTGTGCCCGAACCGCAACGCTCGGCCCGTCTCACCCCGCAACTTCCGCCGGCCGATAAACCGGCGTGGTGTTTTTATCCGATGTCAAAGCAGCGTGGCGATGTCAACAATTGGTTCACTCTTGATTACGACGAGCGCAAAGAAATGATGTACGAACACGGTGCATCGGGTCGTAACTTTGCTGGTCGAGTTGTTCAAGTTGTTACCGGATCAGCCGGTTTGGATGATTACGAATGGGGAGTCACCCTGTTTGCTAACGCTCCCGATGATCTCAAAGAAGTTGTGTACACCATGCGTTTCGATCGGGCATCTGCGTTGTATGCGATTTTCGGGCCGTTCTATACCGGCATGGTGGCTCCGATCGAAGAGGTTCTTTCCCAACTAGGGATCGAATAGGTCATCGACGTGGTGACGACAAATTCACTTGATAGCTCGCTACAAAAACTCGAAGAAGTTTTGCGTGGATACGAATCAGTGATTGTTGCTTTTTCCGGTGGAGCGGATTCAGCGTTTCTGGCATTTATGGCGCAAAAAGTTTTGGGTGATAATGCACTTTGTGTCACCGCGATTTCTCCATCGTTTGCGCAAGCCGAACATGAAGATTGCGCACAATTGGTGAAGGAATGGGGTTTGCAATGGGAAGAAGTGCAAACCGAGGAATTCGAAAACCCCGCGTATGTTCGTAACGAAGGTGATCGCTGTTTCTATTGCAAAACCGCATTAATGGATGCAATCGAGCCGATCACAAAAACGAAAAAAAGCGTTGTTGTATTAGGTGTAAATGTCGACGATCTCGGTGATCACCGGCCCGGACAATTTGCGGCCTCCGAACGCGGTGCCAAGTTTCCACTCGTTGAAGCGGGGTTTACCAAAGACATGGTGCGCCAAGCATCGAAACAAATGGGTTTACGTACATGGTCGAAACCCGCGGCTGCTTGTTTGTCATCGCGGGTTCCTTATGGAACGTCAGTCACGGTTGGCATTTTGAGCAAAGTCGAACGCGCTGAGGCTGCGTTACATCAATTGGGCTTCCACCAATTACGAGTTCGTCACTACGACACAACCGCACGTTTGGAATTTCCTATTGACGAACTTGAACAAGTTCTGCGTCATCGACAGGAAATCGTTGAAGCGGTAAAAGCCGTTGGCTATGCCTATGTCACTGTTGATCTTGAGGGTTTTCGCTCTGGGAATCTCAACGCTGCTCTCGACAAGTGATTCTTTATGTCAACTGATGAAGAGGTAATGGTAAATATCAGCAACGAGTTACTCGATGCTGTTTCTATTGCTTTGCCAATTTGGATTGAGCATTCAGTGAACGAACGATTGCGTAATGCGCGCGTAGCACCAACTGAGGAAATTCAATCCCAAATTGACCAAGCCTCCGTGCGCGCTCAAATTGAAATCGTTGATCAACTCCGCCAACTCTTCAGTCTCGATGTCGACGAACAAAAAATTGGACCGTTGCAGATTCTGCGTCGTGCCACGGTGTATCCCACGGAGATTTTGCGCTCGGCAGGCGTTCCGCCGGTGCCTCGTGACGAACAAGCAATCTCGATGTTCGCCGACGATCTCTACGATCTCACTCCGGCAAATTTCGCCGATTTAGGCCCTGATGTGCATGAAAAGGCCATCGTTTGGGGTGCGGCTAAAGCCCATATTCACCTCTCGCGGCGGCGGGCGGAGGGCCAGCGTTAGGGGAGAAAACCCCTCAATAATCGCTCGGCGAATCGTTCACACAGCCGAAACATTTTCCGAACCGGTCGGAAACAACCTTTCGACATCCTTTCGCCTGTCTGTTGTGTAACTGATTCGCTCAACCAGGAGGGCGACCGTGATTGATGCCGGTAATACCGCATGGATGCTGATGGCCACCGGCTTGGTGTTGTTTATGACACCGGGCCTTGCATTTTTCTATGGCGGCATGGTCCGCTCGAAAAATGTTCTCGGCATGCTCATGCAGAACTTTTTCGCCATGGGTTTGATGGCCATCATTTGGGTGGCGATTGCATTCTCATTGGCGTTTGGAAACTTCGGCGACGGAGGGTTCTTAGGCAACCTCGACTTTGCTTGGATGCGCAACATTGTTGCTAGTCCCGGCGAAGAAGCGTTTGCCCTGACCATTCCGTTCGTTTTGTTCTGTGCGTATCAAATGACATTTGCTGTGATTACTCCCGCACTCATTACGGGTGCGACTGCTGATCGCATGAAGTTCAAGGCATATGCAATTTTTATTGCGGTATGGCTTGTTGTTGTTTACGCACCCGTTGCTCACTGGGTATTCGGCGGTGGGTGGTTGGCCAAACTTGGCGCACTCGACTTTGCCGGTGGCGCCGTTGTTCATATCAACGCTGGCGCTGCAGCCTTAGCGGTGATTTTGGTGCTCGGTAAGCGTCGTGGTTGGCCGCGTGAAGGTATGCACCCTCACAATTTGCCGTTCACACTTTTGGGAACTGGCATTTTGTGGTTCGGTTGGTTTGGCTTTAACGCCGGTAGTGCACTAGCGGCGAACGGAATTGCCGCCACCGCGTTAATTAATACATTCCTCGCGGCTTCAGCGGGCATGCTCGGCTGGGTTGTGACGGAACGTATTAAGGATGGAAAGCCGACCACGCTTGGTGCTGCTTCCGGTGCCGTTGCCGGTTTGGTTGCGATTACCCCATGCGCAGGTTTCGTCGGTGGAATGGCGCCGGTGTACATCGGTTTCATCGCTGGTGTTCTCTGTTTGTTAGCGGTGCAGTTGAAGTTCAAGTTTGGTTACGACGACAGCCTCGACGTTATTGGCGTCCACCTTGTCGGTGGTTTGGTTGGTGCGTTGCTCCTTGGCTTCTTCGCTGATGCATCGATCAACGAACTCGTAGCTCATGAAGGTGTATTCCTGGGTGGCGGATTCAGCCTCCTTTGGTACCAATTCGTGGCTTCGATCGTGACACTTGTGTTCTCGTTCGTAATGTCGTTCATCATTGCCAAAGTGATCGACAAATTGGTCGGACTTCGAGTTTCGGAAGAAGACGAAGACGAGGGCTTGGATTACAGCCAACACGCTGAAACCGCCTATTCATTCGGTGCCACTGGTGCCATGGATCGTCGTTAATTAGTCATCTATTCAAATCGAAAGAACGAAAGAACGAACGAAGGGATACGGTGCCGATATGAAACTCGTAACCGCCATTATCAAGCCTCATAAGTTGGATGATGTTAAAGATGCTTTGAAGGCCGCTGGTTTGCACGGAATGACTGTTGACGAAGTGAAGGGCTTCGGTCGTCAAGGAGGCAAGACAGAGATTTATCGTGGTGCTGAATATGTCGTCGACTTACTGCCAAAAGTAAAAGTCGAAACAGTTGTGCCTGATGAATTGGCCGATCAAGTAGCTGACATCATCGTCAACGCCGCTCGAACAGGAAAGATTGGTGACGGCAAGGTGTGGATCACCAATGTCGACAAAGTCATTCGTATTCGAACCGGCGAACTTGGCAACGACGCGGTTTAAGGCGTTGCTATGACCCCCCAGTTAGATCGCCGCAGTGTTGTTGATGACCCGAATATTCGTGGTCTCGAGTTCTGCGAGCATCTATCGGGGTTGGTTGATGATTGGTTGCGCCGACTCTGGACCGCGGCTGATGGTCCAGAGTCGGGCGCAGCATTAGTCGCCGTTGGTGGCTATGGACGTGGTGAACTTTCACCGCAAAGTGATATCGATCTTTATTTATTGCATGCGCCCGGAATGAAAGTGGGCGAACTCGCCGAAAAGATTTGGTATCCAATTTGGGATCAGGGAGTAAAACTCGGTCACGCCGTGCGAACTGTCAAAGAAACTTTGTCGCTCGCATCGGATGATTTAGATACCGCTACGTCGATTTTGTCGGCTCGACATATTGCTGGTGATCCCAGTTTCGCCGAACAGTTGAAACAAAAAGGTTTTGAACTTTGGCAGAAACGTTCCAATCGTTGGCTTGAAGAACTCAATAATCGAGTTGAAGAACGCCATCATCAGGCGGGCGAAGTTGCATTTTTGCTTGAGCCTGATTTGAAAAATGGTCGCGGTGGTCTTCGCGATGTGCACGGTATTCGTTGGGCCGAAGCTGCCGGCATTCCGCTTTTACCCGGTGACGATGCAGCCATTGACGAGGCCTATCAAGTCATTTTGTCGGCTCGCGTTGAATTGCATCGTCGTACTGGTCGACCATCGGACATCTTGCTATTGGAAGAGCAGGACGAAGTTGCGAAAGCCCTTAAATATTCCGATGCCGATGATCTAATGCGCGCGCTTTCCACTTCTGCCCGCACCATTGCATGGGTGAGCGACGATCTTTGGTATCGCGTGCGATCAAAATTGAATGGTCCGACGCGTCGCAAGTTGCGCAGTGATGAAGTGGCCTATGGAGTGGTTATTCGCGACGACGTCGTTGGACTTTCTCAAGACGCTGATCCCGTAAATGATCCGAATCTTGTTTTGCGAGTTGCGGTAACCGCGGCGAAATCAGACTTACGCATCGAACGAACGGCACTCGATGTATTGGTGGGTGCATCCCCGATTCAAACTCCTTGGGGGGAAGAAACCCGCCGCTTATTCGTTGAATTATTTCTGGCTGGTCATCCTGCAGTTTCGGTTATTGAAACGCTTGACCAAAAAGGTTTATGGGAACCAATTGTTCCCGAATGGGGCCATATTCGTTGCCGACCGCAACGCAACGCCTATCACCGCTTCACCGTTGATCGACATCTTTGCGAAACGGCAGCCAACGCTGCGGAATTGGTCGATCGTGTTGATCGCCCCGATCTTTTAGTGGTGGGCGCGCTATTGCACGATATTGGTAAAGGTCGGCCCGGAGACCACACCGATGTTGGCATTGAAATGGTTGCCGAAATCGGACCGCGAATGGGTTTCGATGACGTCGATACCAAAACTTTGCAACAAATGGTGCGACACCATCTGCTACTTCCCGATACCGCCACTCGTCGTGATCTTTCTGATGACGGCACAATTGAATTTGTGGCAAACGCTGTCGGCAATCTGACCTGTTTGCGATTACTCGATGCACTTACCGAGGCCGACTCATTAGCAACTGGTACCGCGGCATGGGGCCCGTGGAAAAAAGATTTAGTGGGCGTACTCGTTTCGCGCGTTGCCCATGTGTTGTCGGGCGGCGAAATTTCTACGGCAATTGACGATGGATTCCCGACATCACACCAGTTGGAACTGTTGCAGCAACGCCGTCGCATATTGGAAACCGATGGCGATCAGTTAATCGTTGTAAGCCCCGATCGTCCGGGTTTGTTTTCTCGCGTAGCGGGTGTCTTAGCATTGCACGGTCTGGCCGTTTTAGAAGCTGCTGCCTATTCCGATGGCAACGGCATGGCGTTGGAAACATTCCGCGTGCAATCGTCGTTCACCGACGAAATTATTTGGGATCGTGTACTTGTCGATTTAGAGAAAGCGCTAGATGGCCGACTCGCCATCGAAGCGCGTTTAGCGGAACGCTCGAAAACGTATCGCCGTGGTCGTCGTTTACCCGGTGTTGTTACCCACCCCGAAGTGTTGATCGACAACAATCTTTCGAAAGATTCAACGATTGTTGAAGTGCGCGCCCCCGATGGTTCTGGGTTGCTTTATCGCATTACCCGTGCGCTTCATGAACTTGATCTGAGTGTTTACTCCGCCAAGATCGAGACCATCGGAACTGACGCGGTCGATTCGTTCTACGTGCGTGACGGACAAGACCGCAA
>CAYOHV010000086.1:0-6532 GCA_964403825.1 uncultured Bifidobacterium sp.
GTAAAAGGCGGAGCGGGCAGTTCGGTTGTCGCCGTTGCATTGGCTTCAATGTGGTCAGCATCATCACCTTTTGGATCGCTTTTAGTTGATGGCGATGGTGATATCCCGGCCATGGTTGGTTCGTCGGAACCTGCTGGTCCAGGTATCACCGAATGGCTTGCCGCTGATAGCGACGTTCCCATCGCCGCTCTCGATCGAATACAACTTTCGCTTTCAGAAAACATTTCGCTCTTACCAAAGGGGCGAAAGGCATTTGTTGATAATCAGCGCAACGGCGAATTCGTGCGTTATTTGCAACAGCAATCGGCATCGGTGGTGGCTGATCTTGGCGTTGTTGATCAGCATTCAACGTTTGCTCTAGACGTTCTTTCCAGCGCCTCACGATCCGTTCTTGTATTGCGGTCTTGTTTTGTTTCTTTGCGTCGCGCTTTGGCACTCAATCTTTCTCCCACTGACATTGTCCTCATTGAAGAACCTCAGCGGGCGCTCTGTCGTGGCGATGTAGAAGATGTTCTCGGACAAAAACTTTCGGCGGTTATTCCATTTGATCCTGCGATTGCTCGTTGTGTCGATGCCGGATTGCTATTGGCCAAGTTGCCGGAGCCGTTGCGAAAGACAGTCAGCCATGTGGTCCGATGACGAACTGGTGCGCCGCGTTCATCGCGATGTGGTCGATATTGCGGAAATTTCCGAAGACACAGTCCGACAAACGATTTACTCTCATGCACCGCTTATCGGCGATGAACAATTCAAACGAGTTGTTACCAAGGTGCAATCGCGCACAGTCGGTTACGACGTCCTTGATCCATTTCTCACCGATTCCACCATCACGGAAGTCATGGTTAATGGCAATGGTTATGTTTGGCTCGAACGTTTCGGACAACTCGAATGTACTGATGTACAAATTGATGGCTCGGTGGTTGTCGCCATTCTTGAGCGCATCGTTGCGCCCCTTGGTTTACGAATAGATCGCTCATCTCCGGTTGTAGATGCGCGTCTGGCCGATGGATCACGCGTGCATGCCGTTATCCCGCCGCTGGCCATTGATGGTCCGTGTCTCACCATTCGGCGATTCCCAAATAGCCAAATAAATCTTGAGCAACTCACCACTTTTGAAATCGCGCAGTTTTTACGTTGGACAATTGAGGCCCGCTACAACATGGTGGTTTGCGGTGGTGCTGGCGCCGGCAAAACCACATTGCTTAATGCGTTAGCAAAAAACATCAGTGCCAACGAACGAATAATCACCATCGAAGATGCAGCCGAATTGCAGTTCGCACACCGTCATGTTGTTCGTCTCGAAGCTCGGCCGGCTAATGCCGAAGGCATTGGCGAGGTGCGTGTGCGCGATCTCGTGCGTAACGCCTTACGGATGCGCCCCGATCGCATCATTGTTGGCGAAGTTCGTTCCGGTGAAGCAATCGACATGTTGCAAGCAATGAATACTGGCCATGCCGGATCGCTTTCCACTTGCCATGCCAATTCCCCTGAAGATGCTCTGCGGCGGCTGGAGACGCTGGTTCTCATGGGCGATGTTGCCTTGCCATTAGCGGCCGTAAGGGAACAATTAATTTCAGCACTCGATCTCATCGTGTCGGTTGGTCGCCAAAGTGATGGACGGCGTTGCATCACTCAAATTTCCGAGGTGCAACATTCACCTAAGCGAGGAGCACCGATTTCTCTGCGAGTGATTGCCGAGGACGGGCACCTACATTCCCAAACCCTCCGCCCAACTCGACTCCCCATTGTTGACTTTGAAACTTGGCGGGGGCCGCAATGTTGATGGCTCTGCTTTTTTCATTTCTTACAGTGGTGGGATGGTGGCTTGTCTTCACTACGTATCCCACAGTGGCGATAGCAACTACAGCGCGACAACGGCTCCTCCCTCAACAACCCACCCGAGGAATTTCTATTCGTCCGTCGTTTACCCATCGATTGTTGGAGTTGTTTCGTCGACCGCAAAAACAAATAGCGATTGACTTCCTCGATCGCATCGTGCGCCAATTGCGTTCCGGAAACTCTCTTTCTTCAGCCGTGCAGCAATCGGCGGAATCAATGGCGAATCGGCAGCATGTTGAGTCGGGTGATTTTCGTGATCTAGCCCGACGGATAACGCGCGGACTTCCCCTATCGCAATCACTGCATCATTTTCATTCGACTACAAAAGACGATTTGCATCGACGTGCCGGTCGGGCGGTGGAGATGGCCGTTAATTGTGGTGGCTCAACTTCGCGAGTTTTAGACGACGTTGCCGAATCGTTGCGTAGTCAACTTGCAGTTGAACAAGAAGCAAAAGCACTCTCGGCGCAAGCGAAAATTTCGGCCATTGTGTTAGCGCTCTCACCGATTGGTTTCAGTGCCTTTATTTCACTTCTGCACCCGTCGTTTTTGGGAATTCTTTTCGGCACCACAATCGGCTGGTTGTGTTTAATTGGCGGTTGCGTCTTTGATCTTGTCGGGATGTTATGGATGCGCCAACTTTTGCGGAGAGCATCATGAACTCATTTTTTCTTATCTTTGTCATGATCATTATTCTTGTTATCCCGCCGTGGCGTAAAGCAAGGGGAATGCGTCGGCAGCATCAACAAAAAGCCGAGGCAGTGGGCGAAGTAGTCGATTTAGTGCGACTGGCAGTTTTGAGCGGCACCTCGGTTCATCAAGTGCCGCAGACGGTAAGCCCGTACGTTCCAACGGGGGCGCGCGAAACATTCGATGATATTTGTCGACGCTTACGTAATGGCGTCAGTTTTGGTGAAGCCGTAAGCGTTCTCGAAAACGATGTCCCCGAGTTTCATCCACTGGTTTCGGTTTTGCGATCTGCGGCGTATGACGGCGTTCCGCTTTCGCAATCGTTAGATCGGGTGGCTGAAGACGTGCGTCGGCAAACACAACGACGGGCGGAGCAGAAAGCCCGGCGCCTACCGGTACTTCTTCTATTCCCGCTGGTTTTTTGTATTTTGCCGGCCCTGGGTTTAATCGCCTTAGTGCCGCTTGCACTTTCTCTTTTCGATTTCGTGCCCCAATAAAGACAATTTCCGCTTCCCCCGTCATAAAACGAACGAAGGAAAACTCATGTCGATATTTCATTTTCTGTTTTGGTTGCGATCGAAGTTTTCGCAAAATGAAGTTGGCCAAACAACGGCGGAATACGCACTTGTTGTTTTGGGTGCTGCTGGTGTGGCGATGTTGTTATTGGGTTGGGCAACCCAATCAGGCGCTATTGGCTCGTTATTCGACACTGTGATGGACAGCGTGGTGGGACGAGTGAAATGAAAGAGAGAGGACAAGCGACCGTCGAATTTGTTCTCATCATTCCGGCGGTAGCACTGGTTGTTCTTCTCGTCGTTCAAGTAGCAGTGGTGATGCGTGAGTCAATTTTGCTCGCGCATACCACTCGCGAAATTGTGCGCGTGGCCTCTCTTTCACCTCAACCCGATGTAGCGGTCAACCGTTCACTTGCCGATTATCCGTTGAAAAATCTTGATGTAAAGGTTCGCCATGATGAACAAAATGTTTATGTTGATGTGAACTACACCAGCCACACCACCTTGCCGCTTATTGGTGGACTCGTGCCTGATATTCGGCTTTCCCAACAGTCAACAATGTATTGGGAAGGTCATTCATCGACGTCCACTAAGTAACTCAACAGAGCAATTGCGCCCGATTTACTTAACGGACTATTGCCGTTTCCACATTTGGGCGACTGAATGCATGAAGGGCAACCGTCTTCACAAGCACAACTTGAAATGGCCGCCAATGTGCGTTCGAGATGAGTGCGGCCGGAAGCAAATCCCATTTCGGCAATTCCGCCGCCACCGGGATAGGCGTCGTGGATCACAACAGTGGGACAGCCAGTTCCGTCGAGGTAATTGGTAGATAAACCGCCTACATCCCAACGATCACAAACAGCGATAAGAGGTAAAAGGCCGATGGCTGCATGTTCAATTGCATGGAGAGAACCTAAAAGATCGGATCGATCAAGACCGGTAGCAGTGATGATGTCGTCGTCGATGGCATACCAAAACGCTTTGGTCACTAGTTCGTTGGTGGGGAGATCTAACTCGTACATTCCCAGTTGCTCGCCGCTGAATTGATCGATGCGGCGATAACCAATGACATCGGTTTCAACTTTGACGATGCCGTGATGAAGAGTGAAGCGGCCGAGATTGATCGAATTTTCAACCTGCAGAATGGTGATATCGGTGTTGGTGCGTGGCTGGGTGTATTCGCCTTCATTAAAGGGCTCGACAATGGCTACTTGTTCGTCAAGCCGAAGTTCGCTGACTCTCCACGTGACACCTTGATGTAAATAGATGGCCCCCGGGTGCACAAGGCGAAAGGCTCGACCCCAATCGACGGTGCCAATGACAGTTCCGTCATCGGTAGCAATGCGAACTTCGCCAACATTTGCGCTGCGCAAACTCACTGAATCGGCCGGTCGACCGCGGCCGGACCACACCGCACCGGCGGGCGCGCCCGTGCGCGCCGGACGAATCCGCAATTTGTCATCGAGTACTAAGTCGCGCACTACTTCATCGACATCGGGCCACCATTTTTCATCGGCATCGGTGAGAGGGAGTTCATATGCGGCGCAGGCAACTTGCGGCAGCAAAACATAGGGATTCGTGGGATTAATGACAACAGGCTCGGGTGAACGTGAAAACAATTCGTCGGGATGTTGCAAGAACCAATGATCAAGTTGATCATCTCCGGCAACGACGACGCACAAACTTTGATTTCCCGAACGACCAACGCGACCGGCCTGTTGCCACATCGAAGCCACAGTGCCAGGAAAACCATTTAAAACACAGGCATCGAGACCGCCTACATCGATACCCAGTTCCAAAGCGGAAGTAGCGATTACACCTTTTAGTTTCCCGCTGAAAAGTTCGGACTCAATTTCGCGCCGCTCACTGCGTAAATATCCACCGCGGTAAGCCCGCACACTTTCAGCCAATTTTTTGGACACTCGACGCTGCACATCGGCGGCTACTAATTCGGTTCCTTTACGACTGCGACAAAACGACAATGTTGTATGACCGTTTTTGATCAACGATGACATCACTTCGGCAGTGTCTTTTGAGGAAGAGAAAGATCTGCCTTCTGCGGCTGCTTCGCCGTCGGCGCCTGGATCCCATAAAACAAATAGTCGTTCACCTTTCGGCGAACCATCGTTATCGATCAAGCGAACATCTAAACCGCAGAGTTGAGAAGCCAAATCTTGCGGTTGACCAATGGTGGCAGAAGTAAAGAAAAAAGTCGGCGACGATCCGTAATGTTCGCAGAGTCGCCGTAAGCGTCGGATCACATGGGCAACGTTGCTGCCAAACATGCCGCGCAAAACATGTAATTCGTCGATCACCACATAGCGCAGACGTTTAAAGAAATTTCCCCATTTGGCATGCACTGGCAGCATTGAAATATGCAGCATCTCGGGATTAGTGAGGATGACGTTGGCATGGGAGCGTACCCATGTTCGCTCTTCGTAACTTGAATCGCCGTCGTAGGTGGCGGCAATTAGACCGTCGACATCGAGTTCGCTTAAGGCGCGCAGTTGATCTTGCGCCAGCGCTTTTGTAGGAAACAATAAAAGCGCGGTGGCTGGCTTATCCGAAGACGAAACCGCTTCCGCAATTGGCAGTTGATAACAAAGAGACTTTCCCGATGCGGTGCCGGTTGCGATCACTGAAGACTCATTGGCGCGCAACGCATTGATTGCTTCAACCTGATGCGACCACAAACCGTTTTCGGGAATGAGATCATTGAGATGCTCAGGAAGTGGTGTTGCTAATTGCGCATAACGTGCGGCGCGAGCAGGAAATTTTTCGATATGCACAAAGCGCTCATCATCGGCCATAACAGCGGCCAGTTGTTCGAGTGATTTGGCAGCGGCTCGGGGCATCACATTGATGCTACGGGTTCAATACGACACCACCGCTGACGAAGGGCCTGAAGTAGAGTTTGCCTGTGTTCGAGGTCGCGATGACGCAGTTTCCGGGCGGAGTGATTCTGCAACTCGTCGGCGATATTGATGTCTCGACAATGCCCCAATTCCAAAAAGCCGTGCGTGAGTCAATGGATGACGAAGCCCGTTCATTGGTTTTGGATTTCTCCGGTGTCGATCTAGTTGATGCAGTGTCATTGGGCGTGGTGTTAGAGGCGATCAAGAAAACTCAGTTGCGCCGAGGCCGACTGGCGGTTGTCGACCCTTCGGCGGCCGCCCATCGTGAATTCGAACTCACCCGCCTAAGTGAAATTGTGGAGACGTATCCGACCATTGCGGCGGCAGTGGCCGCCCTTACCTAATTTGCACCGTCTTTCGTGAACGTTTCGTAAACAGATGCCAAAAGTCGTAGTCTTTTAGCGGTGCGTCGGGAAGGCTGGTCGACACGTTCTTATCGCGTCGAAGGAGACCACCCTGCTGCAGATTCTCGTGCTCTATGCCGTCGTGGCGCTTGGCGCTGTTGCCGTTGGGCGGCAGTTGCGCGGCCGCGTCTTTTGGCTGGCAGCACTGGCACCGCTTGGAGGTGCG
>CAYOHV010000087.1:0-239 GCA_964403825.1 uncultured Bifidobacterium sp.
GGGAAGCGGCAAAGTTGTGCTGTTCGCCGTTCCCGGAGCATTCACCCCTGGATGTTCGATGGTTCATCTCCCTGGCTTTGTGCAACAAGCCAACGACCTCACCGATAAAGGTGTTGACCGCATCGTTTGTTTATCGGTGAACGATGCATTCGTCATGGGCGCTTGGGGCGAGAACCAACAAGTCGGAGATTCCATTGTCATGTTGGCCGATGGCAATGGCGAATTCACTCAAGCAATGG
>CAYOHV010000087.1:249-2073 GCA_964403825.1 uncultured Bifidobacterium sp.
GCTCCGGTTATCCGTTAGAACGCTTTAAATATCGCGTCCAACGAGGTAACCGGAGCGAATTGCGCCTTCGATGTATCCAACATCTTGCGCATCACCGACAATTTCGACTTTGAATCCGTCAGCTTTAAGTTGATCAGCAATGGTGGAATCGGCATGCACTCCGCTCGCCACGACCACAGTGGTTGCCGGCGCGCTACGACGCTCTCCATCAACTTCATAAATGACTTTGTTCTTTTCGATCGAAACAACTTCGGCTTTGGTTTCAAACTTCACGCCATGTTTACGCGCTTCAAATAAGGCACGAGCGCGACGAGGATGAGCCATCTCCATACCAAGTTTTTCATCGGCTTCTAAAACGGTGACTTTGCGCGAGCGCTCCGCCAAAAACTCAGCGATTTCCACACCGACTAATCCGCCGCCAATTACCACAACGTTTTTGCCAACTGGCATCCAGCGCTTCGACCATGTTCGTAACTTGGTCATATCGCGCAAGAAACCAAATGTTCGACCAACAGAAACCATGCAACGGGCAACAAAGTCAAGACGTTTCGTGGCCGCTGGGTCATCGCCGGTGAGCATGCCGCGTAAATCGTCACCGGTAAGAACATGGTTTAATTCGGCACCCGGAATTTGTGGGCGCTCACGTCGGGCGCCCGTTGCCACGATCACCACATCCGCGTTTAATTCACGCAATAACGAAGCGGTCACCGGAGTGGATAAACGAACATCAACATCGAGTTCGTTCATTTCAGTCGAAAGATAACGAACAAGTTCAGCGTTCATCGGCGTTGTGAGCGACGAAAATCGCGCCGTGCCGCCTAAATGAGGGGCTTTTTCTAGCAATGTGACCCGATGGCCACGGCTGGCTGCAATACGCGCCGCTTCCATCCCAGCCGGACCACCGCCAACAACCACAATGTTTTGTCGATCAGTGACCGGTTTCGGTTTGGCTTCGTCGTAATGACCAAGTTGCGCATTCACGGCACAAATCGGTGTTCCGTCCCAGAAGTTTTGCGCCACACAAACAAAACAATTGATACAGGTGCGCACTCGATCTGGGCGTCCACTGCGTAACTTGGCGGGAATTTCCGGATCAGCCAAAAGTTGGCGACCCATAGCCACGAAATCACAATCTTCATTGGCCAAATGTTTTTCCGCCGCATCCGGCATGATGCGACCAACAGCGATCACCGGAACTTTGACCTTGAGTTTCACTCGCGCCGCAAAGCCAATGTATTGATCGGCTTGCCAAGGCAAAGGACCATCAGTAAAACCAGCGCCCATGGCATTGGGTGAAACGGCGGACACGTGAATGGCGTCCGCACCCGCTTCTTCAGCAATACGAGCGTATTCAGTGCTTTCTTCGAGAGTGATACCGCCTTCGGCATACTCAACACCATCAAGGCGCGCAATGACCGGAAAATCCGCACCACATTTCGCTTTAATGGCACCGATTACTTCGACCAAAAGTCGGGCACGATTTTCAAGTGAACCGCCATACTCATCAGTGCGCTTGTTGTAACGCGGCGATAAAAACGTTGAAATTAAATATCCATGCGCGGCATGAATTTCGACTCCATCGAGACCTGCTTTTTGTACGCGGTGCGCAGCCTCGGCAAATTGATCGACAACCCACGCAATGTCATCGGTAGTGGCTTCGCGTCGTTGCGGATATTTTCCTCCGGTTTGTTTGGCCATCATCATCAATTCGCTCATAGCGATGGCGCTCATATCAGAAGGATCATCCGGTAACGGAACGGATGGAACGATTTGTTCACGATCTTGTATGGCATCAACGCCGGCGGTTTTTCCGTGATGACAAAT
>CAYOHV010000087.1:2173-3577 GCA_964403825.1 uncultured Bifidobacterium sp.
TTCGCCAATGTCACCGAACCAATTCGGCCTTGAGATAACAACTTGTTGTAGCCCACGTGTCGATCCTAGAACTAATCCCGCAAAGAGGCCGAAAAATGCGAAAAAACAAAACAAAAAAGCGGCCCCTTGCCCGGGCCGCTTTTTTGCACTTCGTAAAGGAAGAAATCGTTAGGAAACGATTTTTGCCTTCAAATTCTGAAATTCTTGTTCAGTAATGACGCCACGACTCTTGAGATCATCAAGACGATGCAGTTCGTCAGCCGGTGAGGTGCCCGCAGCATTTCGGATATACGCCTTCATAGCGTCATCTTGTTCTTTTGCTGCTTCAGCGGCATGCTGGCTCATCTTTCCGCCACGCACGATCAAGTAAATGAATACGCCGAGGAACGGGAAGATAAAGACAACAAGAAGCCAGATGGCCTTATGGATGCCACCCATGTCATGGCTGCGGAAAATGTCGATAATCACGCTGATAGCGATCCATACCCAAATAAAGAAGAACATGAACCACAGCATGGTGATCAGCACTTCGCCGACACCCCAGTTGGTTGCGAGAACCATTGAACGCCTCCTGTACCGATTGGTACGAAATTGCTACACGAACTTTTCGAATAGCGCTTGGAACACTACCTAATCTTTCGGTCTAAAAAAGTCATGCCCTATTTGCCATGGCAAACGCCAAGGCGCTCAAGGCGTAATTGCCGTCCGCGATATTGGCGCAGCCGGTTTTTGTCGACGGTAGATCGCCCTTTCGACCGCTCCCAACAGAACATTGCGGGTCTCACGTGGGTCAATCAGTTCATCAAATCCGAGATTTTCGGCCGACCGATACGAGGCCTGTAACTCGGCGTCGCGCAGCATTTCGGCTTCGGAATCAACCGCGCCAGTAGCGCGACTCATGGCATTGGCCCCCATCGCACCCAACGTGGCACCCGGATAGGCGAATGTTGCCGACTGGGAATCGAATCCGACCATTGACATCACCATCGAGCCAAAGCCATAGGCCTTACGCAAAGTGAGATGCACTTTCGGACTTGATGCTTGTGTTTGCGCGGCGAACATGCGCGCACCGCTGCGTAAAACACCAGCGCGTTCCGATTCTGTGCCGGGCAACATGCCCGGATTATCGGCCAGAAATACGAGCGGTAAATGAAATGAATCCGCCACCATGATGAAATGCGCCGCTTTATCGGCGGCATCGGCATCAATCGAACCGGCCAAAACTTTCGGTTGATTGGCAATAACCGCCACTGGTTCACCACCGAGTCGGGCCAACGCACAAATCATGGCCGGTCCAAAACCAGGTTGAATCTCAAACCACGCACCATCATCAAAAACAACATCAAGTACATCGCGCATGTCATAGACCTGTCGCGTATCACGCGGCACGATCGACAAAATTTC
>CAYOHV010000087.1:3677-6524 GCA_964403825.1 uncultured Bifidobacterium sp.
GGAATTTGTCCCGAACATTTCGCTTGGATCAACAAATCAGTTGGTGCGCGACCACCATGACCACCGCCACGATGACCAGCACCTTCTAACAACATGATTAATGGAATACGTTCAGCCAACGCGAGTTCAGCGATACGCCAACGTTTCGATGTGCTGCCCGAACCAATTGATCCGGCCAAGGTGGTGAAATCTTCCGCGCCGATCATGACGGGACGACCATCAATTGTTCCGGCACCGGTCACGATGCCGTCGCCCGGCACCTCACCGACCAGCGTTCCGATTTCACTAAACGATCCCGGATCAACAAGATGCTCAATGCGTTCACGAGCATTGAGTTCACCTTTGCCCGCTTTTTTGGCCAAACGTTCGGCGCCTCCCATTGCTCGAGCCGCCGCTCGACGTTCCGCCAAATCAGAAAGTGTGGGGCCCCAACCGGAAGGAAGGTCTTGTTCAGTCACGCCTTAAGTGTTGCCGATGCAGGCCACAGAAGGACAACTCCATGCCGAACGCCCAAAGACTACGGTCGTAGAGATACGAAGAACGCCGATCCAGTTGGGGGGAACATCGTGGAATCGTCGGTAGACCGCCTTTGCCAAAGTGCAAGCGACGCCACAGGGCTTTCTGATTTTGGCGACGATTGTTTCCGGGAGCCGCTTGAGATTTTCCTGCGCTCGGGGGCTGAAGAAGGTCAACTCACCGATATTGGCGCAGCCGCGATGGAAGGGATGGCGCTTGGCAATTTGGTGCATCGCCTCAAAGTCGTCGATTGGCATACACAACATCCCGAAATTAATCAGCCCATCGAAAAACCAATTTTTCTTATCGGGTTACCGCGTACCGGCACTACTGCCTTAAGTCATTTACTTTCCGTTGATCCGGCGAATCGTTCATTACTGAGTTGGGAAGCAACCGATGCTGTTCCCCCATCAACGGCTGATTGGCGCAATGATCCGCGCTTTATTGCCGCCGAACAAGCACCCAATATGTTGGATCTGATTAATCCGAAATTTAAAACGATTCACTTTGATCCAGTTGATATGCCCGTTGAATGCGCCACGCTTCTCGGGCAAACGTTCATGAGTTTGCATTTAGCCACGACGTTTCATGTACCCAGTTATATGGATGCACTTTGGGATTTTGAAAACACGAAGGCGTATGAATTTCATAAGCAAATCTTGCAAGTACTGCAAAGCGGATACGGCGGTCAATGGCAGTTGAAGTCGCCGGTTCATCTCATTGACCCATGGGCGCTTAATGAGGTGTATCCCGATGCGCGTTTCGTTCTCACTCATCGCGATCCGGTGAAAGTTGTGGCTTCGGTTTGCAGTTTGGTGGAGACCCTGGCGGGAACATGGACTGACGCCGACTGGCGCACCTACATCCAAACAACTTGGCCCGAAGTTATTGCTCGACTTCTAGATAACCAGTTGGCCTTCCGTGACGAGTTAGAAAAATCTGGTCGTGGCGATGCATTTATCGATATTTCCTATAGCGAATTTGTCGCCAATCCTTTGCCCCAAGTTGAACAAATGTATGACGCGTTAGATATGGAGTTTTCGACCGCCGCGCGCGCCGCAATGGTGCAACATACTGAAGTGCATAAGAAAGACCGTTTCGGTAGCCATAGTTACGGCTTAGAAGAATGGGGGCTTTCCGATGGCGAATTACGCGAACGCTTTGCCCCGTATTTAAATCGATATGACGACTTTTTACAGTCGGGAGAGTAGACGAAATGAGCACTGGCTCCCCTAACGAAATTGAACAATTGCTCGATGACTACGACGTAGTGGGTTTGGCAGAACTCGTCGCACAAAAAGAAGTCACATCACTGGAACTTGTTGATGCTTCGATTAGCCGCATTGAAAAACGAAATTCGTTTATCAACGCCGTCGTGGCTGATCGCTTCGAAGCGGCGCGCAATGAAGCGAAATCGGCAACTCCTACCGGCCCCATCGGCGGCGTTCCGTTTTTAGTGAAAGATCTCAATTGCGATGTCGAAGGATTGCCTTCAACATCGGGCTCACGTTTATTCGCTGATGTCATTGCCACTCGCGATAGCGAAATGGCTCGCCGTTTTAAAGCGGCGGGACTCATTATTTTGGGCAATACCAACACTCCCGAATTTGGAAAGAACGCCAGTACCGAGCCGTTACTTTTTGGACCGGCCCGCAACCCTTGGAATCTTGATCATTCAACGGGTGGCTCTTCGGGTGGTTCCGCCGCGGCCGTTGCCGCCGGCATTGTGCCGGCAGCCCATGCCAATGATGGCGGCGGATCAATTCGTATTCCCGCTTCCGAATGCGGCTTATTCGGACTTAAACCAACACGAGGACGCACGCCAATGTGGCCAACGCCGGCGTCGTTTTCCTATCCAATTGGCATTGGTCATGCCGTCACTCGCACCGTGCGCGATAGCGCCGCCATCTTGGATGCCATTAGCGGCGGAGTTCCCGGCGATCCGGTGGGCACACCACCACCGCCGGCGGAAGGTTCGTTCTTAGCGGCGCTTGATGTTCCCTTACGCAAACTGAAAATCGGTTACTCCACCGAATCAGTGGATGGAAAAGAAATTCATGCTGATGGCGTGGCGGCCATCGAACGCACCGCGCAAATTTTGCGCGAACTTGGCCACGAAGTTGTTGAAGCACGCCCACAATGGGATCCAACTATTCCAGGCAATGTATTGAACAAAGTGATGGGCACGGCGAGTGCCGCCAAAGTGCAAACACGTCTGGCCGAATTACAACGTGATCTTCAAGAAGGTGATCTTGAACCGTTCAATACATTCATGCATGAGATCACGCTGAATTTCAGCGCTATTGATTTACATCAGGCGTTACAACAAAT
>CAYOHV010000088.1:0-6485 GCA_964403825.1 uncultured Bifidobacterium sp.
GCATCTTTTTGTGACGGTGGTGGTGTTGGCGATGTTGACTGCCGGTTTTTGGCAATTGCGTCGTCTCGATGAACGTCGGGCTACGAACGAAAAGATTTTGTCGGTTACCACCGAAGCACCGGTTCCGATCGACACGTTGGTCACGCCCGCAACACCAAAAAGCGATCTTTCCGCATTGCAATATCGACCGGTTTCGGTAACCGGCACCTATCGCGCCGATGAACAAGTGTTGATCAACAATCGAACAAATAACGGCGCCCCAGGGTATTGGGTAGTAACTCCGCTAGTACAAGCAAATGGTGTTGCGGTGGCGGTAAATCGCGGGTGGGTTCCCTATAGCGTTTCGGTTGATGGACCGTGGGATGAGTTCGCTCCGCCAACGGGCACCGTCACTGTCACCGGCATTATTCGATTAACGCAAGAGCGATCATCGGGAATTGTTTCTGGTCCCGCCGATTCGGCCACCGGTGAATTGCGATTGCTTTCACGTGTCGATGTGCAACGTTTAGCGCAGCAAATAGATGAAAAATTGTTGCCGGTTTATATCAACCTGACTGGAACGAGTGTTCCGGTTGCGCCGTATCCCATTGCCGTGCCGCCTCCAGATTTATCCGAAGGTCCGCATTTGGGTTACGCCTTGCAATGGTTTGCGTTTTCGCTTTTAACCATCATCGTGTATCCGTTACTTCTGCGCCGAGTGGCGAAACGTCGCCAAGCGTCGTTACACGATGACGATGATGATGACGGTGACGATGACCTCGACGGTGACGAAATTGAATTTGTTACGACGAAAGAATCGTAAGTGTGATGGATCCTGAACTTCGTCGAGATCATGTTATTGAAACCACGATTCGTTGTATCGAAAGTTCAGGTCTGCGCGCGATCTCGTTAGATGACATCGCCGATGCCGCTCAAGTTTCGCGGGCCACGATTTATCGTTATTTTCCCGATGGTCGAGATCAGTTAATTTCCGAAGCGGTCACCCGTGAAGTGAGCCGTTTCTTCGGCCAGATTGAAACGGAACTCGTTGATGTCGACGAGTTAGCGGCCAAGTTCCGCATCACCTTGATGCTCGGCGCCAAAGGAATTGCCGAAAATCAGTTACTGCAACAATTGCTCTCCACGGAAGCCGAGGAACTTCTGCCTGAATTGGATATGGCCACCACCGTCGTTCAGGGTGTCATCCGTTCGATGATCGTGGAAGAACTCCGTGTCGGCATCGAAAAAGGGGAGTTGCGGCCCGACCTCGATGTCGGATTCGCTTCCGACTATCTGGGCCGCATGCTGCTGTCGTGCATGTCCACTGCCGGCCAGTGGGATTTGAGCGATCCGGCCTCAATAAACGATTTGGTGGAGCGCTGGTTCATGGCGGGGATCCGCATCCCTGATTGAAATTTTTTCGGGCCCTGGCTGTGCCATGAGACAAAAAAGCCGATATTGTCTCATCCATGACGGAGTCGACGGCTATCCCGAATCGGATTGTCAATGCCGCCGTGACGGTGATTGGGCGCCAAGGATTGCGCGCTTCGAGTTTGGAAGACATCGCCGCCGAAGCTGGTTGTGGCCGAGCCACTGTGTATCGCGCATTTCCTGGCGGTCGTGATGAAGTGATGTACGCCACTTTGATGGCCTCGGTTGATTCCATTTTTTCTGCTTGCGAATGCGCCGCGCAGTGCTACTGCGAAGAAGAGTGCTGCTGTTCGCTGGGTGAATCTGTAGCGGCCATCGTGCAATCAGCGGCAATTGAAATTTCTTCACATCAGGCGTTACAACGATTGCTCGAAGATGAACCTGGCGTCATTCTCGATCTTTTGATGTTTGAGCGTTTCAACTTTGTTCTTGAAAAAGCTTCATTCGCTTCGGTTGCTTACCTTGAACGTTTTGTAAGCGCTGATGAAGCCGCAAAAATTGGCGAATGGTGCGCACGAGTCGTAATTGAAAATTTGCGAGCTCAACACCCAGGTTTTGATCTCACCGATCTTGCAGTTTGTCGACAACTCGTTGACACATTTTTAGTACCCGGTATCCAACGTAATAGTGGAGGAAATTGAAATGACATCAACGGAAAAAATCATCGGACGTAGCGATATCAATGACATCGAGCAGATCCTTATGATCTCCAATACCGATGTTGATGCCACGATCCACACTGTGCAAGACAACGCGGCGGCCATCTTTACGTGGGATTACGAAAAGGGAGCGCGTCCCGCTCTGAATAAGTTGTACGAAAAGGCCAAGACTTCGCAATGGAATGGCGAGACTGATCTCGATTGGTCCATTGAGGTTGATCAAGAAGCAGTGGTCGTTGCCAACATGGCCGCTAACAATCGCGGCGTTGGTCTCAATGTGGACGGAACATGTTTCGAAAAGTGGGGCGATAAAGAATGGACCGAACTCGGCATTCAGTCGCAAAACTGGACGCTCAGCCAGTTCATGCACGGCGAACAAGGCGCGTTGTTATGCACGGCCAAGATTGTGGAAACCGTTCCGTGGATTGACGCGAAGTACTACGCCGCCACTCAGGTAATGGACGAAGCCCGTCACGTTGAAGTTTTCGCCAAGTACCTGAACGAAAAACTCTCCGGTAATTATCCGGTGAATGCGCATTTGAAGATGCTCTTAGACGACATCGTGAACGACGCGCGCTGGGATATGACGTATCTCGGTATGCAGATCATGGTTGAAGGTCTTGCGTTGGCCGCCTTCGGTTTCATGCACCAAATGACGACCGAACCGTTGTTGAAGCAACTCCTTCGTTATGTCATGAGTGATGAAGCCCGCCACGTGGCGTTCGGTGTGCTTTCACTGAAGGAGTACTACCAGGACCTCACGCAAGCCGAATTACGTGAACGTCAGGAATTCGCATTTGAAGCCGCCGTGCGTATGCGTGACCGTTTCTTGCAGCAAGAAGTTTGGGATCGCATGGGTGTGCCGGTGAAGGAAGCCGTCACCGTTGTTATGCAGGACGAAGGTCAAAAACTCTTCCAGCAAATGCTGTTCGCCAAAATTGTTCCGAACTGCAAGAAACTTGGGCTTCTCGACGCGGGCGATGCATGGTTGCGCACGAAGTTCACCGAACTCGGTGTTATCGACTTCGAGCACATGCCCGATACCGAAGAGGAATACGAGGCATTCGCCCTCGCCGGTTCCGAATTGGCTGGCACGCGCTAACGACCAAAACTCACTCGGTTGAGGGTGAGAAAAAAATCTTGAATCGATGAACGGGCCGTCGCTGGTACGGTTTAGCCATGCCACGGTTCGGATCAGTTATCACTGCCATGATTACGCCATTCACTGATGATTTTTCAGTGGATTATGACGGCGCGGCTGCTCTAGCGAAGTGGCTCGTTGAACAAGGCAATGATGCACTGGTGTTGACCGGCACAACCGGTGAGGCTGCCTGTTTGACCGATGAAGAACAAGTGGAGTTATGGCGAGTTGTGCGTAGCGCCGTGACGGTTCCCCTTATTGCTGGATCGGGCACCAACGACACGCGCCACGCGGGTGAACTCACAGCTCAAGCTCAAAGTGCAGGAATGGACGCGGTGTTAGTGGTAACGCCCTATTACAACCGTCCATCACAAGCGGGCATCGAAGCGCATTTTCGTCATGTCTGCGCGTCAACTTCTTTGCCGGCAATTGTTTATGACATTCCAGTGCGCACGGGTCGCAAAATTTCGACACCGTTGTTGTTGCGTCTCGCCAATGAAATTCCGAATGTGGTCGGATTAAAAGATGCGGCGGGCGATCCATCGGAAACCGCCAACTTCATCGCTTCGGCACCGGCCGGGTTTGAAGTTTTAAGTGGTGATGATGGTTTAACGCTGCCATTGTTATCGGTTGGTGCGGTCGGTGTTATCGGTGTGGCAACCCACTGGGCCGCGCCAGTGATGCGCGACATGATCAGCGCATTCATGGCCGGTGATGTGCAAAAAGCGCAGGCGTTAAACGCGCGGCTTCTCGAGAGTTATTCATTTGAAACGGGTGATCTCAATCCCAATCCGGTACCCACGAAAGCCATGCTGAATATGTTGGGCTTGCCGGCCGGGCCATGTCGCCCGCCGATGGGATTCGGTCCGGCTGATCTTTTAGATCGCGCTCGTGAAGTGCATCGTCGGTTGTACTCGTGAGTGCAAACGCGCCAGTCAAAATCACGTTTCTCGGTGGTCTCGGAGAGATCGGTCGTAACTGCGCCTGTATCGAACAAGACGGAAAAATCATGTTGCTTGATTGCGGACTCATGTTTCCTGATCTCGACATGTTGGGCGTTGATCTTGTTCTTCCCGATTTCACTTACGTACGGGAAAATGCCGATCGAGTCGTCGGCTGTATTGTCACCCACGGCCATGAAGATCACACTGGCGGACTTTCGTATTTACTGCGTGATGTTTCGTTTCCGATTTACGGCTCGCCGTTAACCCTGGGCCTGGCTCGTAATCGCATTGAAGAAGCGGGGCTTTTAGACCGCACCGAATTCATTGCGGTGGCTGACGGTGAGCGTCGCAAAATCGGCCCATTTGATGTTGAGTTCATTCCGGTTACGCATTCGGTACCCCATGGAATTGCCACCGTTTTTCATACGCCCCACGGCGCCATTATGCATACGGGCGATTTCAAACTTGATCTCACTCCAGTAGATGGGCGTTTAACTGATTTAGCTCGAATTGGCGCTATTGCCGATAGCGAAGGAATTCGTTTATTACTTTCCGATTCCACTAACGCCGAAGAGCCGGGTCATGCCGCATCCGAAACATCGGTGGGCAGTGTTCTTTACGACCTCTTTCATCGTTATGAAGGTCGCCGCATCATTACAACTTGTTTTGCTTCCCATATTCATCGTGTTCAGCAAATTGCTGATGCCGCAATTTCGTTTGACCGCGTCATCGCCACCATGGGTATGTCGATGAAGAAGAACATGAAGATGGCGCGCGAAATGGGACTTTTGAAAATCCCTGAATCGCGATTGTTCGATATTGCTGATGTCGAAGATATGCCGCCGGAAAAAGTTTGTGTTATTTCAACCGGTTCCCAAGGTGAACCAATGTCGGCACTGGCCTTGCTGGCCGCCAATGAAAACCGCTGGCTACGACTCACCAATCAAGATGTCGTCATTATGAGTTCGCATCCCATTCCGGGAAATGAACAGGATGTTTCGCGCGTCATCGATGGCATGGTGCGTATGGGCGCTGAAGTTGTTCATTCGGGGATTGCCGATGTGCACGCATCGGGTCATGCCAAAGCCGAAGATTTAAAAATGATGTTGTCGATTGTGCAACCGGATTGGTTTATTCCGGTACATGGTGAGTATCGACATCTCGTGGCGCACGCCAAGTTGGCGCGCAAGATGGGTGTGGCGGCCGATCACATTTTGGTGTGCACCGACGGTGATCAAGTGGCGCTCGACAAAAAAGGTGTGACGCCATCAGCGCAAGTTCCTGCTGGTTATCTTTTTGTCGATGGCATCATCGGCGATGTTGGCCATGGCGTATTACGTGATCGACAAGTACTGGCTGCCGAAGGTGTCGTCGTGGTCTTTGTGGGTGTTGAGTTTGAATCCGGCCGCATAAGTCTCGGGCCGCAAATCATCACTCGCGGTTGGGTGCATGCTCCCGAAGCCGAAGATCTTTTAGACGAATGTGCTGAAGCGGTGGGGAAGGCTGTGACGGAATTGTTCGCCAATGGTCGACCTGAGCCCGATTCTGTTCAACGAGTCGTTCGCCGTGCGGCGGGACGATTTGTCAATGAACGCACCAAACGACGGCCCATGATCGTGCCCGTCGTCATGGAAACCTGAACAAAACTGGGGTTTGCGTTTTTCCTGCCCTCGGCGGCCGCCTACTCTTGCGCCATGGCTGATGTCCCCGTGATGTTTCGATCCACCACCCCAGAGCGACCACGTCTGTCTTCGGCCGCGGCGCGTGAAGCAATTCAAAACGCTGCCCGGGCGTTATTAGATGAAAAGCGTCAATTAACGCTTGCGGAGTTGGATGCCCTTGCTGATGTGCCCGATGCGTCGGTACCGGCCTTAGCGGCGTTAGCCCATGAAGTTCGTCTCGAATGGTGCGGCGACACAGTGGAAGTGGAAGGAATTCTTTCTGCCAAAACGGGTGGATGCCCCGAGGACTGTCACTTTTGTTCGCAGTCGGCCAAATTCGAATCGCCCGTGCAAGCCACACCGTTTTTGGATACGGCCGATGTATTGGCCGCCGCACAAGAAACAAAAGCGTTAGGCGCCACCGAATTTTGTATCGTGCTGGCCATTCGTGGTCCCGATGAACGCACGATGGATCGTATTTGTGAATTGGTACCGCTTATCGAAAAAGAAGTTGGTATCAATGTTGCGGTTAGTGCCGGCATTATCACCGAAGAACAAGCACAACGTTTCGCTGAAGTTGGCGTGCATCGTTATAACCACAATTTAGAAACAGCGGAATCGTTTTTTGATCAGGTAGTTACTACGCATAGTTGGGCGGAACGATTCGAAA
>CAYOHV010000089.1:0-1649 GCA_964403825.1 uncultured Bifidobacterium sp.
GTCAGGAGTGGTCGCCAATCTCGACTTCATGGGAACCGCCGATGTTTGGTGGCGCGACCTTTCGACAAACGCAACTGGTGGCAGAGGCTGCAGCGCAATCGGCGGTCGTCAATTTGTGCTTCCCGATCTTGCCGGTTCGGTGCCGATCGAAGTTGATTCAAAAAACTTTCATTGCACAATTCGCGATGACGAAAACGGCAACACGTCTATTGATGCGTCATGGACAGAACGATCGGGTGCACCAGGCAAACTTTCGGCGTTAATAGAAATGCCTGCGGGACATGAAACGTTGAACGTTGTGATCCCGTGGAGCGATTCGCTTTATCAATTCACTTCAAAACATCAAGCGCGCCCGGCGCATGGAACGTTGCATGTTGGTGACGACATATGGAAGTTCGGCGACGACGATGACGCGTGGGGTGTCATTGATATTGGTCGAGGACGCTGGCCGTATCGAACAATTTGGAACTGGGGTGGAGGCGCAGGCCGAGCGAACAACGGCTCGGTGATCGGCCTGCAAGTTGGTGGAAAGTGGACAGTGAGCACTGGCGCCACTGAAAACGGTGTCTTTGTAGATGGACGACTTTCAAAGATCGGGCGCGAACTCGAGTGGACATACGACTGGAGCAATCCGATGAACCCGTGGCGCGTGCGCGACCCCGAAGGTCAGATCGATGCGACACTCGTGCCGCGTTTCGATAAGTACGGGCTTATCGACGCAAAGTTCATTCGACGCGAAACGCATCAAGTCTTTGGCACGTGGTCTGGCTATGTCGTTGACGACAACGGCGTTCGCCATGACTTCGAAGGTATGCAGGGATTTGCCGAGGAGTCACGCGCACGGTGGTGACCGCATCACCGATCCATCCCAAAGTTCAGAAAGTTTTTTTAACTATGCTTCGGCAATGGAACTAACAACGTGTTTTTGGTTTGACGGCAACGCTCGTGAAGCTGCCGAGTTTTATACCTCCATCTTTCCCGACAGCGCGTTAGAACGAAATTGGGTTGCGCAAAGCGAAACACCGAGCAACGAAATTGGTGAAGAAGTAACGGTTTCGTTTCAGATTTTTGGACGACCGTTTCTGGGAATTAATGGCGGTCCGCAATTTACTCATTCGGAAGCAATTTCATTTCAAATTCCTTGCAAGGACCAAGACGAAATTGATCATTACTGGGAACTACTGACAAAAGATGGCGGCGAAGAGAGTCAGTGTGGTTGGTTGAAGGACAAGTTCGGTGTTTCCTGGCAGGTCATTTCACCGCGGTTGTTGGAACTGATCGGTGGGCCCGACCCTGAAGGGGCAGCGCGAGCAACCGAGGCCATGCTGCAAATGCGCAAGATCGATCTTGGAGTTCTTGAAGCGGCGTATCGAGGCGTGAAATAGCCTCAAAGCAACGGTTGTCATCAGCGCAGTCAATTCTTCGAACTAGCCCCATTTTCCCTGCTCGGGGAGCGATATCTCAGCCCATAGACCAATGGTCTATTGTCTTGCCCGACGCGCTGCGTCAGCAATCCCCTTCATCAAAGGAACCACAAATATGTTTTCTCGAATCGGCCGTGTTCTAGTTGCGGCTGCTCTCGTTGCGGCTGGCCTCGCCGTTACATCTCTCACCAATACTTCAACTGCCGGCGCAGCCAACACTGCCGT
>CAYOHV010000089.1:1749-6424 GCA_964403825.1 uncultured Bifidobacterium sp.
TCTACATTGCTTTCCCGCCACCGACTGGTTCAATAGTTGACCAAGGAAATGGTTCGATGGTGATTACTTACACCGGCGACATTCTTGTAATGCTGTTCGCCAGTGGCACAACTTGCCCGCAGACATACTCCGGTCAACCAACTCCGCGTTACTTCCTTGATCCGACAATGAATGGACCGTCTGCATTAGGTGCAAGCCCTGCAACTGTTTCAGCCGGAACAAATGCCATGGGACCGACGGGACCATCGGCAGTTGGGATTGTCGCTGGCACTTATCAAGCGTGCATGTACTTCAGTGGAAACAACGCAACAACACTGCATCAATCACTTAGCGTTACCCTCGGATCGCCGACACCAACCCCGAGCAACGATCCTGTTGTTCCGGTTCCTGCTGGTTAATTCATAAAGAACTGAAAAAGGGCCGTGCCGCTTGGCATGGCCCTTTTTTATTTGTCGTTATTAATGCTGCGATTGTCTTTAGTCAGCCAAGACTTTGCGATCAGCCTTCGACCATTGATCGAAGCTCATCATTCCGTAAAGAAACAAACCAACAAAAACAATCAAGGTGACGGTGCCACCAGCAATAAACAATCCAACTTCGGTCATGATTCACTCTTTCGTGCTGCTAATAGAAGTGCGCCCAGCGACAAAATCGAGGGAACCCAAACGCCTACAAAAATGCCGTTAAGTCGACCATCGATGTCATCGCCAGCGGCGAAATAGATGACAATGCTCAACACCAGACTGACTGCTGCGGCAGCAAAAAGACACGCCTTCAACAAGGTGTCAGGTTTCATTTAGATATTTCCGTTCAAAAAATGTGGGCCAAAGCAATTGAAACAACCCACTTGCGATCTGCCTCCATTACAACACTCTCATCGTTGATTTATTCCCATGGCAGCCCCAAAGGCATAAACCATCTAACTCAACGAGTTTCAGTAGTGTGAGCCCATGGGCAAATTCGGCGTAGTCAAAAAATTCGGGTTCATTTCTCTTGCAGCAGTGTCGACGGTGACGTTCGCTGCCTGCGGAGGTTCTGATTCATCAAAGTCGGACTCATCGAAGTCCGAAACATCGTCATCGTCTGAACGTTCAAGCGATCGAAATCAAAATCAAAATCAGAACCAGAACCAAAACAATCAGAATCAAAATCAGCAGCAGCAAAATCAAAACAATCAGAATCAGAATCAAAACCAACAACAGCAAAACCAGGAATCATCTTTTCCTGAGATCAAAATTGTCTCCTGCCAAATATCAGTAACAACGGGTTCACTCGTTGTCACTGCTTCAAGTTCTGCATCAGGTGGCAATAGGGGTGTGACGTCGGTGTATGTCAACACCTATAACAATGAAGGTGCTTCGGTTCGCACTGATCTTTCCTATCTGGGATCCGGAACCGGTAATGGCGATCAATGGTCATCAACTCGTGTCGCCTACGGAAACGGGTATGAAAGACAAATGACAATCGTTGCAAGGTCGTCAAGCGGTGCAACAAAGTCGGCGGACTTTGAGGGAAGCACTTCCCCTTGCCCGTAAGAGTTTCACTTAGCGCGAGACAATCTAATTGTGCTCGAAAACTCGCATTGAGCGTTCGTAATGAACTCTCAGCAACTGTTTGTCGGGCTGCTCGGTTTTTGGAATGTGAAGACCACTGCCCTTATACGGCCGATAGGTTTCGAATTTCTCCAACCGAGGAGCGATTTCAATATTCATGGTTGACGGATTCACGGTCATGAGGTTTGCATCAAACAGTGCGTGGAAATCGCGACGCAATAGCAATCCGCCATCAAGATGATGTTTCCCAGTTTCCGCAAACGACTGGATATGTGCAGCTTCGAGTACTTGTGGTGGCTGCTCGCCCGAGAACGCACAAACTTCGCCAAATTTGCGCATCATTTGGAAACGGAATTCGCGTTGACCTCGCCTACGACGAACAATCGATTCTGTGTGACCACCGAGAATTACGGCGACTTCCTCGTCACCTAAATCGACTTTGAAATCAACATCTCGACCGGTGATGTCATCCAGGAATGGGCGAACCTTTTCAATATCCAGAGGACGGATTGCGTTAAACGTGTCTCGCGTTTTAATGATCAGTTCTAATTTGTCACGGAAAACTGGTCGGGCCGCTTCAGTCCAAGTGTTCGCATAATAAGCACGGAATGCAGTGACTGACTCGAAAGTTGATACCGGCTCATCAAATTCAAACTTGCAGTTCGAGCACTTATAGGCCGGCAACATTGTTTTTCGAAATGAAATTGACGTCTTTTCGCATTTGGGGCAGCGGCGAATTTCCTTTTGCGAGTTCTCCGTTACTTCGATGTATTCGATGAAACCCCAACCAGCAACAAAGTCATCTTGACGCACGACGATTAGGTCGCCAACTTGCACGCGCCGGCTGTTACCAACGTTTGAGTCATAGGAGTAATAGACACCAGCGGAATCGTCGTATCCGAGATTGGCCGCCCAGGAGCGCTCGTCATCACTTTTCATGACGAAAACCCACGCACGTTCACCAAGACCTGCGGCCATAGTTAGCGCAAAGCTTATGCAAAATGAGCATCTGTTGTAACTGCCCATTAACTACGAAGAAAACTTCGCTCTCCCATTTCAGAGCCCATTGCTAAGGTTCAGATATGGCCGAATCGGGTAGTGGAGTTTCATTTGTCGTCACCGTTAATGCTTCACCTGTTGAAGTTGCGACGGCCATTGGTCAATCAATCACAAGCGGCGGCAACTATCTCGAAGACACCCAAGTCATTCCGATTGGTCCAACCACCTATCGCATTACGCGTAAATACCTTCCGCAGTGGGCGATCATCTGCGGCATCATCGGTTTATTGCTTTGTTTTATTGGCATCATTGCCGTGTTCTTCCGCGACACTGAAGAAGCAATTGTCGACATTCAACCTGATGAAGCGGGAAGCAAAGTTGTTGTAACGGGAATGATGAAAGATTCCGTCGCAACAACTATTCGTTCGGTGTTGTCACGTTTCCCTGGTTACACACCGGTGACGCCGGCATTTGCAACACCAACGTCGTTCGGCATCCCTGCCACGGCTCCCCGTTCACCGGATGGTTTTTATTGGTGGGACGGTGCGGCGTGGCAGTTAATTCCCGAAGACCAGCGCACTGCTCCCCCTCCGCCACCACCATCGGCTTGAACAAACTCAGCCAGTTGGTTTTGGAATAACTAACGCCACTGGTACTGCACCAGGCGCACTTGATCCATTGCGCACACTAGGTGAATTCGAATTCTGACCGTTCGGAATTGTTGAGGTCGTAGGCGAAGACATTCGCGAACCATCGGCGGCAAGTGTCGTCGATGTCGTCGGAACATCAGTTGTTGTCGAAGTGTCAATTGTTGTGGTTGTACTAACGATCGGCGCCAATTTCGGAATCGTCGTCGTGGTCGTTGATGTCGTTGTCGTGATTTCAGTTAACAACGTCGTTGTCGTAGTTGAAGTTGATGTCGTGGTGGTTGTGCTCGGATCAATTGTGGTTGTTGTCGTGGTTGTATTTTCAGGCGGCAGAGTTGTGGTTGTAGACGTCGTTGTCGTCGTTGTCGCCGCAGGTGTTGTAGTTGTTGTGTCTTGCGATGTCGTGGTCGAACATGAATCGTCATACGAAATGGCAATCGATCCATTACCGCCATTGCCAGTGTTCACACTTTCAATTCCACCATTACCGGAAATGGAATACACCGTTCCCAGTGGGCCAATACTTCCGCCCGCTCCGCCTGCGCCGGTATAAACACCGCCACCACCTCCGCCATAACCACCACCACCGCCACCGCCGTAATTCGCATTTCCACCGTTGCCACCAAGGTCGAAACCACTTCCACCTGTAACGAACCAACCATTCATTCCGCTACCACCTGAACCACCGTTGCCGTTCCCACCGGAACCGCCCGATGCGTTTTGAAATGTGCCGCCCGCGCCGCCCACGCCACCAGCACCACCACGACCACCACCGGCTTCTAAATATGCATCGCCACCGGAACCATCAGACTGTCCCGCATCGGCGCCGCTGTTGTTCAGATACGCGCCACCGCCGCCACCAGCAATGACGCGAATTTCGGGCGCGCCGTCCGGATTAATTGAAGAACTCGCTCCACCACTACCGAATCCGGAATTCGGAGTTCCCCAATCGGCTTTTCCGCCTTCACCAATATGTAATGACAAAACATCACCAGGGCTAACCGTCAGCGTCGAATTAACTTGCGCGCCATGACCACCGCGTGAAGCCCATCCCAAGTCTTTGGCCGCGCCACCACCTGCGCCAATCACAGAAACGTTTAACGCGGTTACGCATGCAGGAACGGTGAAAGTTACGTCTCCGGGAGTTGTGAATGTTTGCGTCACTGTTTGTGCTGAGACAGACGACAAATTGAATACGTACGCGACCATCCCAAGACAAATAAGAAGCGCGATACCAATTCGTTGGTTTGTCATGTTTGTTTTCTTTTCTCACGCCGAGCGAAGTTGTTAAAGAATTTAACAACACGAACGAGAGAAGAGAATTCGCGCTTTAACTTGCGAAACGTTTACGAAAACAATTTCAAATACAAAAAAGTTTGCAAGGAAATTGTGATTCTTTTAATCGTTGAAAATGTTCAACGATTAATTTCAACTAACCAGCGTGCTTTGGAACAACAGCATCGCTTGGTGTTGTTG
>CAYOHV010000090.1:0-4010 GCA_964403825.1 uncultured Bifidobacterium sp.
AAATTGTCTGCAGAACCTGGCGACCAAATGACAATGGGGGCAATGCCGCCGGTTGAGTGAACAGTCGATTCATTTGTTCGACATAGCCAAGGTCGAAAAGTTGGGCGGCATTTTGTTCATGACGCGCCAGAGCAATGGGTTCGCCATTTTGTTCGAGAGATGCTTGGGGCAGTAGTTCCGCGCGCACCACACTTTGGGCGCTCGAAACCTGCACGTCCCAAAGTTGTGAATGATGTTGCCAACTCGTTTCCAAACGGAATTGCGTGCCGTTTTGGCATTGCGCACTCACAACAGCATGCGTTTCCACGTCGTAGTTGTTGAAGGAAAATTCAGATCGAAGCGTGGTGATCGGGCTTTGCGCCAATGTGTGCATCAAAGCAACGGCATGGCTGCCCAAATCGAAAAACACACCGCCACCGCGTTGCGCATTTCCATAATCACCCCATTGAGGGAACGGCGAAAGTAAGCGAATCTCAACGTAATTGAATTGACCGATCGATTGACTACGTTCCAACAACTGCGTGATAGCCGGTGCCGACAAAAAGTTTTCGCCATACACACCCTGGTCGCCGACGGCCACCAATTGATCGGCTTCATCAAGCGTTGCGCATAACGGCTTTTCCACCAATGTGCGACGACCGCTTTGCAATAACGGGAGTGCATATGTGGCATGCGATTCGGCGGTGGTGCACACCACGTAGGCATCGGCCGTGCCAACAAGGGGAAGCGCGTGCGCTTCGCCTCCAAATTGTTGGGCTTTGGCGTTGGCCGATTCAGTGCTGCGGGCAGAAAAACTCGCAACTGGTTGGCCGATCTGCGCGGCCGCCATGGCGTGAACAGACGAAATCATGCCGGCGCCAACCAGAGAAACACTCATTTAGATGACGGTAGTGCGCCGAGGCACTACTTTCGCAGCGATGGATGAACTTTCCGGCTATGTGGTGGTGGACCTTTCACAAGGTCTGAGTGGGGCCTACTGCGCAAAATTGTTTAGCGATAGTGGGGCCACAGTTATTCGCTGCGAAACCGCAGATGGTGATCCGCAACGTCATCAGCAATGGTCGGGAACACCCACCGAAGGTGACGCGCCGCTTTGGCGCTATTTGCGTCATGGCCAACAATCGCTTGTTGTTGATGCAGTGGAACTTTCCGACGGCCTAGTGAGTAATGCCGTTGCTCGTGCCGATGTGGCGATCATTTCGCAGGCGCCACCAAAAGATTGGCAAACACGTTGGCCGGGCACCGTTTTTGTTTGTATCTCTCCTTATGGCACCGAAGGGCCCGATGCACAAACCGCCGCAACGGAATTCACGCTGCAAGCCGATTCCGGCGCAGTAGCAATTCGCGGCACGAAAGATCGTCCGCCGGTGCAAATGGGTGGACGAATCATCGAATGGGTGGGCGGTGCGTATGCCGGCGTCTCGGCGTTAGCCGCCGCGCAACGTTCGCGAACATTCGGCGTTGGCGAGTTCATTGATGTTTCTCTTTTAGAAGTTGCCAACATCACCGCTACGAATTTCGCTGATCTTTTCAATTCGCTTGCTGGTCGACCACCATCGGAACCGGCGCAACCGCCGCGCAGTGTGGAAATTCCTTCTATCGAACCAACGAAAGATGGTTGGGTTGGGTTCAACACCAACACGCGCGATCAATGGGAATCATTTTGTTTGCTTATTGAACGGCCCGATCTCATCGAAACCGCAGAGTTCGCGCTGTTGGCCGCACGTTCGGCACGCGCTGATGAGTGGAATGCAATGGTGCGTGAGTTCACCACGCAACACACCACGGCCGAAATAGTGGAACGAGCTGCGGCATTACGAATTCCCGTCGCCCCAGTTTCCGATGGCGAATCAATTCTGGAACTCGATCATCCGCAACTGCGTGGCGTGTTCCTCGATGATCCAACTCATAGTTTCAAAATGCCGCGTCGACCTTTCGCCATCGACGGCGAGTTTGCCACGCAGGTAAAACCGGCACCGGCAATTGGTGAACATTCATTTTCGCAATTTCCGCAACGGGCAGATCGTCCGGCACCACCCGAAGATGTTTCATTGCCTCTGGCGGGACTACGAGTTTTAGATCTCACTGCATGGTGGGCCGGTCCATCAGCCGCAGGATTGTTCGCGGCCCTCGGCGCTGATGTTGTGCATGTTGAATCCACGCGTCGTATTGATGGAATGCGCACTGCCGGCGGAATGTTTTACAGCCGTCCGCAATGGTGGGAGTACAGCGCCTTTTTCTTGCAGGCCAATACGAATAAGTTCGGTTTAACGCTCGACCTCGACACCGCGCAAGGTCGTGAATTGGCATTGGAGTTAGTGGCGCAATCCGATGTTGTGATTGAAAACTTCACGCCGCGTGTTGTCGAGTCGTTCAACTTGGATTGGGATGTCATTCGTCAAGCGAATCCCAATGTGGTGATGGTGCGTATGCCGGCATTCGGTCTTGATGGACCGTGGCGCGACCGCCCCGGGTTTGCACAAACGATGGAGCAAATCACCGGTTTGGCGTGGATGACAGGCCATCGCGATGATCAACCGCGAATTCAACGTGGTCCATGCGATCCCAATGGTGGTTTACACGCGGCGTTTGCCACACTTGTTGGCTTAGAGCATCGCAAACGCACCGGTCGTGGCTGTTTAGTAGAAGCGCCAATGTTTGAAGCCGCATTAAATGTTGCCGCTGAACCAGTGATCGAATGGACTGCACATCACAACAAAGTGGAACGTGATGGCAATCGCAGTCCCTATGCCGCACCGCAAAATCTTTATCCTTGTCAAGGCATTGAAAATTGGTTAGCGGTCTCGGTGGAAACTAACGAACAATTCGTCTCGCTTTGCAATGTCATTGGCCGACCAGATCTTGCCGCCGATGAACGTTTTGCCACACTTCCGTTACGTCGTCAGCATCATGATGAACTCGATGTGGTGATCGGTGAATGGGCGAGTGCACAACAACTCGACGAGGCCGTGGCTCAATTACGGGCTGCTCATGTGCCGGCTGCAATCACGCGTGATAACCGCATCACTGATGCGCATCCGCAAACTCAGTTCCGTCACTACAGCGAAGTTGTCGACCATCCAGTGGTGGGGCGTCATCCCGTTCCGACATTGCCGTTCCGTTTTGCCAGCGTGGAATCGTGGATTCGTCGGCCGGCCCCAACGATTGGCCAGCACAACGACGAAATTCTTGGCCAATGGCTTGGCCGGAGCGAACAAGAGCGAGCCGAACTTCTAGAGTCTGGAGTGATCGGCGACTGGCCTATGGGCGTAGACCGGTAAAGTCGGAAACATAAGGGGGAGTTCTCATGGGGGATTTGTTCGATACCTACAAGGTGATTGATGTTGATACACATCTCACCGAACCGCCGGACACTTGGACGCGCGCTTTTCCGAAGTCGCTGCATGAACAGGTGCCGCATATCAAACGAGTTGACGGCGTAGATCAGTGGATGGTGAACGGCGAGCGCATCGGCGCGCCGGGCTACTACTCAATGGCGGGTTACGACGGCATCATGCCGGTTTCAACGCCAAAGACCTACGACGAAATTGCGCCCGCAATGTACGACCCGAAATCACGCCTCGCCTTTTTGGATGATGAAGGCATTGACGCCCAAATTCTTTATCCCAACGTTGGCGGTTTCGGTAACGGTTATTTCTTGCGTTTAGGAAACCGCGACATCGTTGCCGAATGTGTACGCGCTTATAACGACTTCCTCACCGAATGGTGCAGTGCTGATCCTTCACGTTTGATTCCCATCGCCGCCGTTCCGTTTTGGGATCTCGATTTAGCCATTGAAGAAATCGGTCGCTGTCTCGATATGGGACATAAAGCGATCAACTTCTGCAACCAACCGCAAGATTACGGACAGCCGCCGTTGGCCAGCACACATTGGGATCCGATTTGGCGCACCGTCGAAGAAGCAGGCGTGCCGGTCAGTTTCCATGTAGGTGGCGGATCAATGGGCACGCAGTTTGAAGATGTTGCCGGCATGGGTTGGATGACAAACT
>CAYOHV010000090.1:4020-6417 GCA_964403825.1 uncultured Bifidobacterium sp.
CGTCGATGATTTTCATGGATAACATGCGTTGTCTTGGCGATCTCATTTTCGGCGGCATCTGTCATCGATTCCCCAACCTCAAATTTGTTTCGGTTGAATCGGGCGTTGGTTGGATTCCTTCGGCTTTGGAAACATTTGATTGGCAATGGAATAACGGTGGTGTGCGTGACGAGCATCCCGAATATGAGTTATTGCCGAGTGAATATTTCCGTCGTCAGGTGTACGGATGTTTTTGGTTTGAACGTCAGACGGCTGTTGATGCCATTGCGCAATATCCAAAGAACATGTTGTTCGAAACCGATTACCCGCATCCGACTTGTATGCACCCTGGCCCGCGCACCAAAGCAACACGCCCGCGCGAGTACGCCACTGAAATTCTCAGCCCGCTTCCTAAAGACGTCATTGCCGATGTTCTGTGGGGCAATGCGGCGCGGGTGTACAACCTGTAATGGCTGGCGTTGAACTGCCCGACTTGGGCACGAAATTTATTCATGCTGAAGTGCGCGAGCGCACGTTGCATTTGCGTATCGATCGAGTTGAGCGAAGGAATGCCTTCACTCAAGATATGTATCGAGCGCTAAAGCGCGCCGCCATTTGGTCGGATGGCCAAAGCGAACTTGATTCAGTGTGTCTTACTGGCACCGATAAATGGTTCGCCGCCGGTGGCGATATGGCGGGTAACTCTGAAGATCCGGAAGGTCTCGCCTCCGAATGGGATCCCACCGACAATTTTCCGTTTCGCCATATTGAACGATGTCGGAAAATTTGGGTCGCGGCGGTGAATGGTGCGTGCCATGCCGGCGGACTTGATATTGCACTTCATTGTGATGTCGTTATCGCATCGTCAAACGCGCGTTTTCGTATTCCCGAGTTATTGCGCGGTATTCCTGATCCGTTCATGTCCGCCCGCATTGTGGAAGCGGTTGGTTTGACGCGTGCGCGCTACATGTTCTTCACCGCGGTCGAACTTTCGGCCACGGAAGCAGAAAATTTCGGATTAGTGGGTCGCACCGTTGATGAAAGCGAATTCGCGCAACATATTGATTGGGTTTTAGAGCAAATTTCTCTCACCGGTCCCGAAGCGCGCGCCGCCATCAAACGCGATTTCAATTCGCGTTTACCCATGGCAGATGTGGGTTTGTTCCACCGATCGATGATGACCCCGGAGATGATCGAAGGCATGCGGGCGTTTATTGAGAAGCGCCCCGTGAATTGGCCTCGGGGGTGACCTAATTCCGCTCCAGTTCTGACAGTACGATGAGTACTAGTGAGCAGCGGATGGAAGTTCTTTTCGGCGATTTTGTCAGCCGGGGCGGTATTGGCGGTTTCAATTGCATTGATCCTGCCAACGTTCGCGTTCTCCGTGCGTGCTTTCAACGGCGATAACGAACCTCTCGATATCGATCAATTCCGAGAATTCGCTCAGCGCACCGAAGTCCTGGCAGCCGACAACTCCGTCATCGCCACATTGCACGGCGAAGAGAACCGTCAACTTATTCCTTTAGATCAGATTCCGGCGGCGGTGAAGGACTCAGTTCTCTCGGTTGAAGATGCCGAGTTCTATCAGCATGGCGGCGTAAATATTCGCGGCCTTGTGCGCGCGGCGGCCACCAATGTTGATAGTGGTGATGTGGCCCAGGGTGGATCAACCATTACGCAGCAATTAGTGAAACGTAAAGTTGTCGGATCCGAACGCACTGTCACGCGCAAAATTAAAGAAGCAATCCTGGCGATGCGTTTAGAAAGTCAGATCTCTAAAGATGAAATCCTGGAGCTCTATCTCAACGACGTGTATTTCGGAAACGGTGCGTATGGTGTGCAAGCAGCGGCCGAAACTTATTGGGGTAAAAACGCAAGCGATCTGAATTATGCCGATAGCGCCCTTCTGGCTGCCATGATTCGCGCTCCAGCCACTTACGATCCTTTCCTTTACCCCGATCGGGCTAAACAACAGCGTCAAATCGCCCTTAATCGCATTGCCGAAAACGGATACATCACGAAAGCCCAAGCCACCGAACTCGGTCAGACGCCGCTGCCGAAGGGCCGCTGCACCGGTGGTGATGCTGTTGCTCGTCCGGCTGAATGTGGCGAAATCAAACTTCCACCTCCCGATAGTTATTTCGTGGAAATGGTGAAAGAGCAATTGTTGGCCGACACTCGTTTCGGCGAAACCTACCAAGAGCGTTATAACGCCGTCTTCGGTGGCGGTTTGAAGATTTACACCACATTGGATCCGGTCCTTCAAGCAGCAGCCGATAACGCGCATGCCACCACATTCCCTGATCGTGTTCGTCAAGAAGCAGATGCGAAAGGCATTACAACCGCATCAATTTCAATTGAAAATTCAACCGGTGCGGTGCGCGCACTTGTTGGCGGTCCGGGATTCAAAAACTATAA
>CAYOHV010000091.1:0-6372 GCA_964403825.1 uncultured Bifidobacterium sp.
GTGCATTGTTAAAGCGACGCATGCAAGGACGAATGGAACAAAGTTCGCGTCGTTCATGGATTGTTCTTGCCACCGTTTTATTGGGAATTTTTGGTTCTGGTTTTTCGCTCACCGTTTTGGCGGTGACGCTTGCCGATATCGCCACCGAATTGAAATCAACTCCAAGCGTTTTAACTTGGGCAATCACAGGTCCCGTTTTAGCCATGGCCGTGCTCGGACCTATCGGCGGAAAACTTGCGGATCGACTTGGCGCGCGGCGCGTGTATTTAGTGGGCATGGTTGGCGTTGCCTTTTTCTCCGCCGCCGCCATATTCGCTTGGAGCGCGGGAAGCCTCGTGGCCTTTCGCTTTTTAGGTGCTTCCCTCGGCGCGGCGGTCAGTCCTTCGGCGTTAGCAATGATCAATCGCACATTCAGTGCGGAAAAGCGACCGCAAGCGCTCGGCTATTGGTCGTTAGTCGGCGCAGGGTCACCTGTTATTGGTGTGGTGGTTGCCAGTCCGTTAGTGGAAATTTATGGATGGCGATCGATTTTCATTGTGCAAACTCCGTTGGCGATCATTGCGGTGATCGTTGGCTTTCTGCTTTTGCCGGCCACACAACGCGGTGAGCGTCAACCGTTCGATATTCCGGGCCCCATTGTTTTGGCGCTTGGCGTGGGCTCATTACTTTTTGCGTTAAACCGCGGTCCCGATTGGGGATTCACTAGCCCGGCCATTTTGATTGCGTTAGCCATTTGCCCGTTATTTATTACGGCGTTTGTATTCGTAGAAAATCGTGTGGCGTATCCGTTATTGCCCATGCGCTATTTCAAAAAGCGAAATTTCACATTCCCCATCATGAATCAATTCGCGGCCAACTTTGCCTATATGGGTGGCTTTATTCTCACCCCGTTGTTGTTAACCAAAGTGCTTGGTTACAGCACGGCCCAAACCGGTTGGACTTCTATTGCGCGACCAATTGCCTTTTCGATCATTGGTCCAGTGGCGGGATATTTCGTTTTACGTTTTGGCGAACGCAAGATCGGAATGTTTGGTTCCACGTTGTTAGCGATTTCACTCATGTTGTTGGCCACGATTTCGGCTTCAACCGGATTGATTTATATCGAAATTGCGCTTGTAATTAATGGTCTCGGCATGGGCGCATGTGCGCCCGCCATGATTGCGGCGTTAGCGAACTCAGTTGATCGCAGTGATTTAGGTGTTGCCGGCGCTGCATCTCAAACTGTTTCGCAAGTTGGCGTAGTAGCCGGTATGCAATTGCTACTCACCATTCAACAGGCGCGTGAGGGTGCGATTGGTGATGAATCGTATGGCAGCGCTTATCACTTCGGTGCTTTCGTGGCCGCGCTGGCGATTGCCGCCGCTTTCTTCGTGAAGCGTTCAACATACGAAAGTGATGAAGTTGAATTGAACGACGAAGCGCGTTCAAGTAATTGATTCGATGGGAATTAAGCGGTAATCGCTTTCATCGCTTCGGCAATGGCTAACGCTTTTTCATCCGGTTCGGTGGGGGCCTGTAAGGCCAACATCTTGGTGATGTCGCCATCAACTTTGATTCGCCCGCCCATAAAGGCCTGCATGGCCGCCGCCGCATCAAGTTCAACAAAGATTGAGCGCGCCACTTCGTATTCCACGGTGACCGTGACATCAGGGTTGTCGACATGTCCGTCTTCGATGATGACCTCGCCGCTTGAGTTATCGACATGGCCGTGGACATCGTCGCCAAAAGGAGTATCGGTGACGATCAAATTCATTTTCATTTCGATGGCGGCCACAACATCGGGGCGAGGCATGGTGTCGCGAATCTCGCGTGCGGCATCCATCCACTCGGGGCTGAGAAAGGGGTAGGCGGTCAACGGGACTCCGTTCGTCACGTTTAGAAGTAAAGGTGTGGCCAACATTGGCCAACTGTGACGCTATCGGCCTCGGCGGGCGGAGCCACCGTTTTCAACCTCTACGATGATCCTCTATGTCATCCCGCCTCACCCGCCAAGATGTCGCCAAAGTCGCTGATTTAGCGCGCTTAGTTCTGAGCGACGAAGAGATCGATCGCTATACCGAACAACTTGGTGCCGTTTTAGAACATGCCGAAGATGTCGCCTCATTGCAGATTGATGATGTTCCGCCCACGGCGCATCCACTCGAACTCGTCAACGTTTTACGTGAGGACGTCGTTGCGGCCGAGCGCATTGACCGCGCCGACGTTCTTTCCCAAGCTCCGAGTGTCGAAGACGGTCGATTCAAAGTTCCGGCCATTTTGGGTGAGGAACCTTGATGATTCCTTCAACTGCACTCGAAATCGCTGCACAAGTTCGTAGCGGTTCGGTTTCGGCTCGCGAAGTCGTGAGCGAACATCTCAACCGTATTGCTGCCGGCGACGGTGAAATCAACGCGTTCAATCTTGTAACCAGTGAACAAGCATTAGCAGCGGCCGATGAAATTGATGCGCAAGTTGCGAAAGGAATTGATCCCGGCCCGTTGGCTGGCGTCCCGGTTGCCTTAAAGGACAATCTCTGCACTCGCGGAATTCCGACAACTTGTTCATCGCGCATTCTTGAAAATTGGTCGCCGCCTTACGACGCCACAGTGGTAACGAAGTTGGCGCAAAGCGGCGCGATTTCGTTAGGCAAAACAAATTTGGATGAATTCGCTATGGGTTCATCAACGGAGAACTCAGCCTTTGGTCCGACACGTAACCCGCGAAACACAAATTGTGTTCCCGGTGGATCTTCGGGTGGCTCGGCAGCCGCAGTGGCGGCGGCATTTGCACCGCTTTCTTTAGGTTCCGATACCGGCGGATCTATTCGTCAACCGGCGGCTCTATGCGGAGTGGTTGGTGTGAAACCAACGTACGGTCGCGTAAGCCGATACGGGTTAGTCGCCTTTGCTTCGTCGCTCGATCAAATTGGTCCGTTCGCAACCACTGTGGCTGACGCTGCGTTGTTATACGACGTCATTGCTGGGCATGACCCAATGGATTCAACTTCAATCAACGATGTATTTGTGCCGGTATCACCGGAATTGCAAAAAGGCGTTGAAGGTTTACGCGTCGGTTTGGTAACCGAACTTCTCGGCGAAGGCATTGCTCCTGATGTGCGCGCACGCGTCGAAGGCGCGGCCCAAGCGTTACAAAACGCCGGTGCCACTATTGACGAAGTTTCGGTACCGGCTGCGGCGTATGGCCTTTCGGCGTACTACTTAATTGCGCCCGCTGAAGCATCATCAAACTTGGCCCGCTATGACGGTGTTCGTTATGGATTGCGCGTCGATGCGCCGACCACTGCCGAAATGAACGCGGCCACTCGTACCGCCGGATTTGGTGATGAAGTCAAGCGCCGCATCATGCTCGGCACTTACGCATTGTCGGCTGGTTATTACGACGCCTATTACGGCAAAGCATTAAAGGTGCGCACGCTCATCATGCGCGACTTCGATGCTGCTTATCGCAATTTTGATGTGTTGTTATCGCCAACGTCGCCAACCACGGCGTTCCGCTTTGGTGACAAAACCAGCGATCCTCTTTCGATGTATCTCAATGACATCTGCACCATCCCCACCAACTTGGCCGGCCATCCAGCCATGAGTGTTCCTTTTGGTGGCGGTGGCGATGGCATGCCGGTGGGTGTGCAGTTGTTGGCACCGGCTTTGGGCGAAGCGGTGATGTTCCGTGCCGCCGCCGTTATTGAAAACGCAGCCCCCGCATTAGACGAGGTGTGGTCATGACACTGACGCATGAACCAATTGAAGGTGAAAAGTTCATCATCAACAGTGAACGAACGGGCAATGATTGGGAAATCGTTGTTGGTTTAGAAGTGCACTGCGAATTAGCAACCAAAACGAAACTGTTCTGCGGTTGTCCGAATGCATTCGGCGATGAACCCAACACCAATGTTTGTCCCGTTTGTTTGGGACTTCCGGGTTCGCTGCCGGTTCTCAATCGCAATGTCGTTGAATTATCGATGCGTCTTGGTCGGGCTCTCCATTGCACCGTTGAACCATCGGTCTTTGCGCGCAAGAACTACTTCTATCCCGATATGCCGAAGGATTATCAGGTCAGCCAGTACGACCAACCGATCAACATTGATGGTTGGCTCGATCTGCCGGATGGAACGCGCGTAGGCATTGAACGCGCGCATATTGAAGAAGACACGGGAAAGAACACGCACGCCGGTGGAAGTGGACGAATTCACGGCGCTGATTACTCGCTTGTTGATTACAACCGTGCCGGTGTTCCGTTGGTGGAAATCGTGGGGCGTCCCCATATTCGTCATCCCGAACAAGCCAAGGCCTATATCGATGAGTTGCGCGCCATCCTTTTAGCCACCGAAGCATCGGATGCGAAAATGGAAGAAGGCTCGCTTCGCGTTGACGCCAATGTTTCGGTGCGTCCCGTTGGCGATACCGAATTGGGTACGCGTTGCGAAATCAAAAACTTAAATTCATTGCGTTCGTTAGGTCGCGCCATTGAATACGAAGCGCGCCGCCAAGTTGAACTTCTCGAAACTGGCGAACGCATTTTGCAAGAGACGCGTCACTGGGATGAAGGCGCCGGCCGTACACGTTCGGGTCGCTCTAAAGAACAAGCCGAGGATTACCGTTATTTTCAAGAACCGGATCTCGTTCCTTTGCGTCCCGATCAAGCGTGGATCAATTCAATTGATGCGGCAATGCCGCAATTGCCGGCGCAACGTCGTCAAACATTGGCCGATGGAGCATCCGTGCCGGTTACTGATTCGGCGGTCATCATTGCTGTAACGCGTGATCTTGATGATCTTGCATTGGCCGCAATCGCCAATGGTGCTGATGCCAAGCGCGTCTTAACTCATGTCGAACACAATTTGGGTGCCGGCGATGTTGTCGATGCAAAACATTTTGCCGCGCTTGTCACAATGGAATTAGGCGGACAACTCACAGCAACGCAAGCCAAAACGGTGTTAGCGGAAATGGTGTCGTCGGGTCGTGATCCGGAAACAATTGCAGCCGAACTCGGATTCGAAGCCATGGACTCGAGTGAATTAGAAGCAATTATCGATGCGATCATTGCTGAGTCGCCGCAAGAGTGGACTGACTTTTGCAGCGGCGATGAAAAACGCCGCGGCAAATTGCAAGGTTTCTTCACGGGCAAGGTAATGAAGGAAACCAAAGGCCAGGCCGACGGAAAACTCGTGAACGAAATCTTGCAACGGAAATCTGCTTCGTAAGTTTCGGCTAGAGAACCGCGTCAAAACGGAACGAATTACCCTCACGTTTTGCTTCCCTTGCTTTAAGGTGTGGTATCCCACTCGGGCCTATTTGGGGGTTATGAATGAAAAGTCCAATGCGGAAAATAATTGCTGTGCTTTGCGCAGTGGCGGCGTTGAGTTTTGTCGCAGCCTGCGGTGGTGGCGGATCCAGTTCGTCATCGAAAGAAAGTTCATCGTCGAATTCATCTTCGTCAGATTCATCTTCCAGTTCGTCTTCAGGTGGATCATCCGGAGGATCGAACGCGAATTGGTGTGATGATGTCGAAAAGGCTGGCAATGAAATCTCAGCCAAGATGGATGCGACCGACAATGTCCAACAAGCGAACGATCAAGTTGTAAAAGATCTTCGTAATGTCTCATCGAAGTTGCCGTCGGAAATCCGCGGTGACTGGAACAAGTTTGTTGACGCGTTTGCCAATTATGTGAAGGCCCTCGATTCGGTCGATCTCAACAACATGACCGATCCGGCAGTGCTGGCACGTTTGGAGAAGGCAGCTCAGGAATTCGACACTCCTGCGAACGAAGCATTGATGAACAAATTGGATGCGTATTTCACGTCGAAGTGCCCTGGTTACACATCTAACTAAGGCATGAAGTTTCTCTAAGGGGTCGTCCGGAACGTGGTTCTGGCCGGCCCCTTAGTGCGTTTTGGGCGATCACTTCCCATAAGTGACTTTTCGATAATGGCTCTCGCCGCCTAACGTGGCGCCATGAGCAACCCCATGAAGCCGCGTTCATCTGAAGTAACCGACGGGAAAGGTCGTGCGCCGGCCCGCGCCATGTTGCGTGCCATCGGCATGACTGATGATGACTGGGATAAGTCCCAGGTTGGTGTGTGTTCGTCATGGAATGAAGTAACGCCTTGCAATATGCCGCTTGATCGTTTAGCGAAGCAGGCAAAAGAAGGCGTGCGCGCCGCCGGTGGTTTTCCAATTGAATTCGTGACCATCGCAGTGAGCGACGGCATTTCAATGGGCCATGAAGGAATGCGCGCCTCATTAGTTAGTCGCGAAGTCATTGCTGACTCAGTTGAAACAGTGATGCACGCTGAACGACTTGATGCTCTCGTGAGTTTCGCCGGTTGCGATAAAAGTTTGCCGGGCATGATGATGGCGGCAGCTCGTCTTGAT
>CAYOHV010000092.1:0-6364 GCA_964403825.1 uncultured Bifidobacterium sp.
TGAGGATTGTTGTCGGCCCTACAAAGTCTTCAAGTTGTTCGCCTAACGCAGTGATGCCATCGGCGTCGACAACACAAGGAATATGCGCATTGGTTGCCAGAGCAACAACTCGACGAACGCCTTGTCTCGTTTCAATATCGGTACCGAGTCCGTTGCCGATCACTAACGAAGAAAAACGTGAAAGTTCATTTTCAACTTCATTAGTCCATTGCGTTGGTGAAAGTTCCTTTTGCACGACTTCGATTGGAAGATCTTCTAAGTGACAATGCGGCGATGAGGCGCGGATATAACCCGCGCCCGTTCGGGCTGCGCCACGTGCCGTTAACGATGCCGCACCTTCCATACCGATACTGCCGGCAACAATCCAAACCGCCGACTTCCATTTATGAGTCTCGGCATCAGCATCAACCAACCAATCGCTAACCGCTTGCGCACCCACAACCTGACAAGTAGCGCGGCTGGTATCTAAACCCATGTCGACCAGTTGCATATCCCCGCTAAGGACTCGGCCCGGCGGAAAAACGTTGCCCGGCTTTAACGCAGCAAAACAAACAGTGGCATTTGCGGCTAAGGCATTTTCAACTTTTCCCGTTCCACCATTAACACCCGAGGGGATATCAACCGCCAAGACTTTGGCCGTCGTCGGAATTATGGGCGGGTTGTAGTCGCCACGGAAACCAGTTCCGAACGCGGCATCAATGACCAGATCGCACTCACCTATTTCGGTTGTTGTGGCGACATCGAAAAGAGTGACATGGACACCGCGGGCCGCAAGCAAGCGCGCCGCCTCTCGCCCATCATTACCGTTATTTCCTTTGCCGTAGAGAATGGCAACGCGGCGACCATAAGTGCCACCGAGTAGATCGATGGCAACTCTTGCCACCGCAGCACCCGCTCGAGCAATGAGTTCTTCCACTGGTTCAGGTGCATCGGCATCGATCTGACGCATTTCTTCGACTGTGACGACGGGAAGGAGATCGCCGTCATCAAGACGATCTTCGCTCTCCAGCAGCGGCGAAAACTCAACCGGAATTTCGCTCGATCCGATGGCAAACGCCAACGCCGTTGTTTTTGAATGACTCAGACTCAATTGCCAATGCTGAATACCGAGACGGTCAGCCAATGCCGCAGCACGATTATGCAAAACAATGCTGGGTCGACGATCAGTCGTAACAACTTCGATGTCATGCCACGACACCGGACCGATACCAACACCCATGGCTTTCATAACTGCTTCTTTGGCGGCAAACCGAATCGCTAATCGAGGAATCGGGTTGATCGATTGCGCGCAATACGCTCGTTCGGCATCGGTGAAGAGTCGATTTTCAATTGAAGGCTCGCGAGTTAACGACTCACGGAAACGTTCTATTTCAACAACGTCGGTTCCCACACCGATGATCATTTAGGAACGCCAATGTTCAGCCAACTGATTAACCGGTTCGGTCATCAGTTCGATAATGGGAATATCAGAGAGCAAATCATCACGGAACACGGGTTCAGTTTCGGTCACGGCATGTTTAATGGCCGCATAGCGATTGCGGTAACCCTGCAAGACCGAACGCAACGCGGGGAGGGAAAGGTCCGTGTGCAACCGCACATGCATAAGCGAAAGACCGGTCGATTCACCGTCTTTCATTTCCGGAACAATGATGACGGTGCGGCCATCACTTAATCCCCGCGCCACATAAACAGTTTTCTCGGCAGCCACCAATCGCTTGGTACCGCGTAATTGCGGATCATCGGCCACTCGGCTGCGCAATTCTCGGGCGATGCCGGTGCGATCGACAATGACCAATGTGGCATCGTCAATTCCCGATGGGTCTACTCGGCCCTCAATGGCATAGCGAGTTGCACCCAATACTTCGGCCACTAAAGGTTCTAGGGCTGCCAAAGTTCTCAGTGTGGCGTAAGTGAGTTGATCGCGCGATGCCCCCGTGGCCAAAACGGCGCGCACTAAAGGAACTTGTAAAAGCGTTTCATCGCTGCGCGAAATTCCAACCGTCACAGTTTTTGCTTGATGCTTAATGGCATCAATTGGTCGAGTGAGTTCGTCAATGGCAACTGAAAGTGCAGCAGTGAAATCTTCCAACACCACACCCGGAGTTCCCACTTTTCCGAACTCAACTTGATAGGCATCCAGCGGAACGCTGCCCAGCGCAAAACGCCAGAGTACGGAAAGTTTTACTGCGGTACTGGCTTCAAGATTTCCGTTGTATTCACCATTGCGCAGTGAATCGAAGAACTTCGTAGCCAACAAGGCCAATTCATCGCGGACATCAGCCAGGATCTTTTCACCGTCGGCATTGCCAGCGGCAACCGATTCATCGATTGCGGCCCGAGCTTGACGCAGTGGAAACGCCAACGAATCAATGGCGAGTGCAGCCTCGTAACCAAATAGATGACCAACCATGGCCGACAAAATGAACGCCAGATTGCGATGCACCGCCGGAACGTTGATCACATCAAATGCAGATGCAAAACGTTCATCGCCTTCAGTGGCAACTACCACTGGCGCTGCTTTATGCGCTCGGTAAATTGCCACTTCTTTGGCTACGTCATCGGCGGTTGAACCGGAAAGTCCGGTTGCGCAAACCAAAATCAATGGTTCAGAAGAAAGATCAATATGTTTTTTATCTTCCGTACCATCGCAGGCAATCGACTTATAACAAAGTTCCGAAAGTTTGATACGAATTTCTTCGGCGGCGATTCGATTCGCACCGTTACCAACAATGGCCCAATAACGCCGAGAAGGCGCTAACCGTTGAGCCGCCACCGCAATTTGCGGACGTAAAGCAAACGTTGTTTCAAGTGCCTGGGGAATTTCACGTAGCGCCGATAACAATTCCGAACTTTGGTTGCCACTCGCACCCGACGCTTCGGTAATAGCCGCCGCCAACAAATAGCAAGCAGCGATTTGCGAATAAAACGCTTTTGTTGAAGCGACACTCATTTCGACATCGCGTCCGTCAGAGGTATAAAGCACTCCATCAGCGCGATCGGTTAAGTCGCTATTGCGTCGATTCACGATGGCTACGACATGCGCACCACGTGCTCGCACCAAATCCACTGTGCGGTTGGTGTCAGTTGTCGTACCCGATTGCGATACCGCCACCACAATGGTGTCGTTCATTTGATCGCTGAGTTGAAAACCACTTAGTTCGGTTGCCAAGACGGTTTCGACCCGCAAAGGACTTTGCGGATCAAATGCGGAAATCGCCTCACTCAGTGAACGAGCGGCAACCGCCGCGGTTCCTTGACCAATTGCCAAAATCTTGCGTATTTCGCCGTTGGCCAATTTGTTCTTGATTTCTTTGGAAAGAACGTCTTCACCTAACGCCACTCGCGTAAGACCATCACTATCAATGATCTTGCCCCGCAAAGTCTTACGAAATGAAGCCGGCGCTTCACTAATCTCTTTCAAAAGAAAATGATCAAAATCGCCACGATCGATATCACGGGTCGTAATTGATGCATCCGCAAATTCTTTGGCCGAAACTGGAATTGGCGTTCCGTCGTAGGCCCAGCGTTCGATACCGGAAATATCGCCGGCATAATCTCCGCGTAACGAAATGATTTGACCGCGGCTCGCAGGGTTTTCGGCAATTGCTGGGACTTCGCCATCAAGGCGCAGATACGAAGATGTTTCTTCCACAACACCATATGGTTCGCTCGCGACGATATAAGCGTCTTCCGCACAACCGACATAAAGCGCCTGACCACTACCGCGCAACGCAACCAAAATATCGTTCGGTGCTTTCGCCGCACTTACGGCAATCGCAACTGAACCTTCTAATTCGTTAACCGTTGATCGAAAGGCTTCGACAAGCGGCGTTCCGTCTTCCATTGCTCGCGCCGTCAGCGTAGGAATGACCTTGGCATCGGTGGTGATCTCATCCGCAATCGACAACGACTGGGCGGCTTTTAAGTCGGCGAAGTTATCGACATCCCCGTTGAGCACCGCGGTTACATATTCCCGTTGAACACCGTCGGTTTCATCACTATTTAAAGGATGCGCATTCGGCTGAGAAATAATGCCGACGCTGGCCCAGCGAGTATGACTAAGCACCGACGCTTGTACATCGGGTGAAAGCAAGGCTTGACGCAAAAGTTGATCACGCAAAATTGCCGTGCGGATTTCACGAGTGTTGTCACCCAATTCACCGATCTCCGCCGCGGCTTTATAAACAAAACTGAGATGTCCATCGGGGGTACGCAACGCCATGGAACCGAACAAACTGTCGGCACCTCGTTCATTAATGACCGCTTGCATCGCCGGGGAATCAAGATCGATTCCGTGGCCTTGCACCAACAGATGTAACCCTGCGCTATCGCGACCACGCACTTCCAGACGATCCAGAGCGCTTAATGCTTGATGAATGGAAAGTGCAACACCAATGGCCGCCGGAGTAACCGTTCCATCGATAATTTCGGCGACATCAATTGCAGCACGCAGGCGATCGCGACGCACTGCCCAAGCCGCATCTTTCGCCGCCAGCAACGCGGCGTTGAGGTTTTCAAGATCCGCGCCCACCACCAACGAATGAGATGACGTTGCATCGTGATCGAGCGCTTTTTCAATGGCAGAAATTTGCATTTCTATGCCGGCAATGACATTGGCAACCTGTGCCTGCAAGCCCGCATTCTCCAAAAGAGCACGCACACCGGGCACACCTCGAAGCGATTGATCGGCCGCTTCAACCGCCGTAGCCGCGGCGCGCAACGGAACGGATTGCGCCGCACTTGGTCCAATCTCAACCGCTGAAGCCAAAGAGGCAGCAGCCGACTCGAGTAGATCGATGATCTCCTCAGGCTGCGGAACCGAGCGCGTTTGGGGCCGCCGAACGACTGCGAAAATGCCACACATGACGTCTCCAGCCTAGGCGGAACTAACCATTGCGACTGAGGCAGCAAGTTCGTCCGCTATTTGCTGCGCCATCTCTAGTGTCTGCGACTCCACCATGACTCGGATGAGTGGTTCAGTGCCGCTAGGCCGTAACAAAATTCTTCCGGTTGTTCCCAACTTTGCTTCTGCAGCGCGAATTTCAGCCGACATAACTTCGGAAATATTTTCGATGCGTCGATCGACACGCACATTCACCAACACTTGCGGAAGTTTGGTCATTGATGAATGAGCTAATTGCGAAAGCGGCTGAGTTGATCGTTGTAAAAGATCGAGTAATTGCAAAGAGGTAAGCGTTCCGTCACCAGTAGATGCTAAATCAGCAAAAATAATATGGCCGCTTTGTTCGCCACCTAACGAACAATTGTTTTCTCGTAATGCTTCCGCCACGAATCGATCGCCTACTGGTGTTTCGATTACGTCAATGCCGAGTTCGGCCATTTTTAATCGAAAACCGAGATTCGTCATCACCGTAACTACAACTTGATTACCGCGTAATGCATTTCGACTCATTAAGTCTTGCGCGAACATGGCGATCAATTGATCACCATCAACGAGTTGACCTTTTTCATCAACCGCAACAAGGCGATCAGCATCACCGTCTAACGCCAAGCCCACATCGGCTTTACGTTCGATCACTAATTGTTGCAACAACTCCGGATGAGTTGAACCACAACCATCGTTGATGTTTTTTCCGTTTGGTTCATTTCCAATTACTTCAACATCAACACCGAGTGCAGAAATGATTGCCGGAGCCACCGTGGTTGCCGCACCATTGGCGCAATCAAGAATGACGCGCAACGGCTTTTGCGGCGCAGTGCTTACTGTTTGTTGCAGCCAACTGCACCACTTCTCAACATCGCCTTCATCGCCAATGGGATCGGTTGGATCGGCAACATCGCCGAGCATGATTTCGGTCAACAATTCTTCGAGCGCTTTTTCACTGCTCGTTGAAAGTTTGTGTCCACCGGTGGCAAAAAATTTGATCCCGTTATCGGTCCAGGGATTATGCGACGCCGAAATCATCGCCGCCGGTGCGTTTCGTTTTTTGGCTGCATGCGCCACGGCGGGAGTCGGCACCACACCTAACGACAACACTTCGAGACCCGCACGCTGTAACCCGCCCGTTAAGGCTCGTTCGATCGCGGCGGATGATTCGCGCGTATCGCGACCGATCAAAAACACCGATCCAGAACCGAGAATCCGACCCGCAGCTTCGCCTAAGGCAGAAACAAAAGGGTCGCCAAAATCTTGTGCAGGTCCGCGTACACCATCGGTTCCAAAACGAAGGCTCACCGATCCACCTGACTTTCGCGGTCCGCAGACCGCAACACACTCAGCGCTTCGAGTACTGCGGAGCCTTACGTGCCTTCTTGAGGCCGTACTTCTTCGATTCCTTCTTGCGATCATCGCGAGTAAGGATTCCAGCTCGCTTAAGTTCGGGACGAGTTTGTGGGTCAAGTG
>CAYOHV010000093.1:0-4570 GCA_964403825.1 uncultured Bifidobacterium sp.
GAATAAGGTCCGAAACTGGAACGGATATCGCGGCGAACAACGCCCGATTCACGCAAAACATCGGGACCATTCGAGCCGTCACCCGGAAACGGACCGGCAGTTTCCGAGGGAATTTTTGTGCAGGACGCGCCAACATCGGAACCTTTGGCCAACGTTGTTGAACTAGCCGGAGCAACGGTTGTCGATGATGACGAGTTCTTGGATGAGACACCGCAGGCGGCAAGCGCCACGGCGCCTAAGGCACCACCGGCAAGCCATAACGCACGACGACGGGTTACAACGGAGAGATCTCGGTGTAACCCGCCAAAATCATCGTGTTCTTCTGCGGTGACTTCATTTTCATTCGCCATTGATCTCTCCTTGATCGCTGATCATTTTCACCGATCAATTTGAGAAATACGTAAGAAAATCCGAAGTCTTCGGTTATTGCGCCCAGATATTGAGCGCAATAGGCCGAATCAACTTTTAGTGAATGATGATGCCGCGAATATTTTTGCCGTCACGCATGTCTTGATAGCCATCATTGATTTCATCAAGGGTGTACGTGCGCGTGATCATTCCGTCGAGATCGAGTTGGCCCTTGCGATACAACTCAGCCAAACGAGGAATATCGGAACGCGGGTTGGCCGAGCCAAATAACGAACCGACAACCTGCTTTTCGGTCAACGTGAGATCAATCATGGGGATGTTGTTCGACGGTTCATTCCACGGATGAATATTCGTCACGACAACGCGTCCACGCTTTGAAGTCATCGCCATAATCGACGCCATTAATTCGCCGTCACCAACACCCATTGTGCAAATGACTTTGTTGCAACCGCGTCCCCATGTCTCTTGCATAACAAGTTCCATAGCCTCGGCAACCGACGGTGCACTATGAGTAGCGCCAAATTTTTGCGCGCTTTCTCGTTTGAACTCCACCGGATCGATGGCGAAAATGCGCTCGGCGCCGGCCAAACGCGCGCCTTGAACGGCGGCGGAACCCAAACCACCAACACCGATTACGGCAACGTTGTCGCCGGGCTTCACTTCGGCGGCATAAACAGCCGATCCCCAACCAGTGGTAGCGCCACAACCAAGTAACACCAATTTGTCGAGGGGCAGATCGTCTAACACTTTGACGGCCGACCATTCATGCACAACTGAATGCGTGGCAAAAGTGCCAAGCCCCGCCATGATTAGCGCGTCTTGTCCTTTGACATGAATACGCGATGTTCCGTCGAGCATGCGGCCACCCATTACTAAGGCACCGTTGTCACAAAGGTTCGAATGTCCATCGGCACAAGAGGGGCATTGACCGCAGACGGCAACGAACGAATACACGATGTGATCGCCAGGTTTGAAGTCGCGTACTTCCGGGCCAACCGCTTCCACAATGCCGGCGCCTTCATGGCCAGCAATCCATGGATAACCACCATGAGGCATATCACCAGTAATGAAATGCTCATCGGAATGGCAAAGACCAGATGCCACGTTTCGAATTAAAAGTTCACGACCCTGCGGTTCGTCGATTTCGACATCCTCGACGGACCATGCGGTGTCTTCGGGACCCCACAACATTGCAGCGCGACCCTTCATAACTTCCCCCTCTTTCGATTTTGTTTGGTGCGACTTACGCCGGACGACGAACGGTCAATGACTTGCAGTTATCAAACATGATCAACTGCTGTTCTTCCGGAGTGAATCCAGCTTCAGTGAGATCCTGAATAAAGGTGAACGGATCGGCCATACCTTCGGTATGAGGCCAGTCGCTACCCATCATTAAATGATCGGCTGAAAGAACGTTACGAAGTTGATCAAGATCATCTTCATAGAACGGTGAAACCCAAACATTCTTTTTGAATTGTTCCACCGGATTGTTCTTGAAGCCCTTCGGTGTTTGACCGTAAATCTTGCCGAGACGCTTTAACAACGGACGCACCCAGTTAGCACCAGTTTCGACAGTGGCGAAACGAATGTTCGGGAAACGATCCATTAAGCCGTGCAAAATAAGAGCGGCAAACGTGTCGGCCACGGCATCATGTGAAAGCGCTTGACGCAATGGTTCAAACTTGTGCGCTTCCATTTCTGACTTTTCGCCCCACATCGTGATGAGGTCTTGATAGGCGTTGGCACCGCCGTGATACACGATGGTGACGCCACTTTCTTGAACACGCGCCCAGAAAGGATCGAAACGACGATCCGCAGGCGACTTCATTCCTTCATCGGTGCGTACCGGACCAGTGCCAAGAAGAACAACACGAGCATCGCGTTCGAGCACCCACTCAAGTTGTTGGCAAGCATTATCAACATCGCTTAAAACGATGTACGGGGTTGAGAAGATGCGCTCTTCGTAGGCGAAACCCCAGTCTTCATCGAGCCACTTGTTGAACGCACGAAATGCCGCTTGAGCTGCTTCGATGTCGTTGGCCAGCGATTGTTCCATGCCGACCGCCAGTGTCGGGAAGAAAAGTGCTCCATCAATGTTGAGCGAATCCATCGTCTTCAAACGAATTTCGCGATCGCGATAAGCCGGATCGCATGGAAGCAATTCACCGAAGAGATCTTTCACGGAATCACCCTTGGGGTTGTTGCCGCGGAAATATTGTTCAAGGCTTCCCGGCGCCGAGAGCATGTCAAATGTTGGGTTCGGAATAAAGCGGTTGATCTTGCCGCCCACTAACAACATCTGTCGCCCGTTTACGTCTGCCCATTGCATGCAACGATGACGGAATTCGGGTTCGATATAACGAGTGAACGCGTCGAGCGCCTCGTAATAGTGATTGTCAGCATCGAACACTTTGGTGATCTTCGTCATGAATTTTCCCCCTGATGAAGCGCAATACTTTGCGCTGGGTAATACGGTATCGAAAAGTTCGCTCCGGCTCACTATTCGCTGCCCAAAGAGGTGCACCATGTCGCATAATTTGCCGTCGGCCCCGCCCACTGATGCGGTCGCTGACCTCACCCCCGACTGGCTAAGCGCAGCATTAGCGTCGGTCAACGCAGGCTCGGTGGCGCAGGTATCACCTACAGCAGTGGGAACCGGCCAGATGGGTCAGTCATGGCGACTGCAATTGGAATGGGCCGATCGAGAAAAAGCCACGGCGGTCGGCGCACCGCAAAGTTTGGTGGCCAAGATGGCCGGTGGCGACCCTTCCACGCGCACCCTCATTGCCGATGGCTATCGCAACGAATTCCTTTGGTACACGCAACTAGCAAACACTGTCGCCATCAACACACCTCGGTGCTGGTACGCAACCATTACCGATGACAACACGTCATTTGTTTTGTTGCTTGATGATCTCGCACCGGCGCAACCAGGCGTGCAGGCAAAAGGTGTTTCAGTAGCGCAAGCGAAATTGTCATTTCAAAATTTGGCTGGTTTGCACGGCCCGCGTTGGCGCGATGAATCGCTTTTAGAAATCGAAGGATTGCGCTTAGCCAACGCCGAAGGTGCAGCCTTTCATGGACAGGTTTACGCCGGTGCGTGTCCGCAATTCATTGAACGTTTCGCCAATTGGTTAAGTGATGATGATGTTGAAACCATTACTGCCACCCAACAATGGATGGAGCAATGGCTAGTTGCCCGTCAAGAAGTGTTCACGCTTATTCATGGAGATTTCCGGCCCGACAATTTGATGTTTGCACCGGGCGACACTTCGGTGTCCACCCTTGATTGGCAAACACTGGGTCTTGGTTTTGGTGGTCGCGACAGCGGTTACTTCCTGGCAACAAGTATCGACACAGAATTACGACGCGCGCATGAACAGGAATTACTGCAGACCTATTACGACGCGCTTTGTCGTCAAGGTGTGCAGTCGTATTCATTCGACGAGTGCTATGCCGATTATCGACTAGGCGTATTGCAAGGTCCGCTCATCACAATTTTGGGCGCGGTGTATGCAACAGCAACACCAACCGATGCATCGAACGCGATGTTCACGGCCATGATTACGCGCAGTTGCGCGGCAATTCGTGATTTACATCCAGAAGAACTTCTCTGAATGCCTTAGCGAGAAAACCTTTAGTTTTATGGTTTTTATGCTTGTAAGAACTTGATGCCGGTCGGCGCAACTTGGAATACTTCGGCCGCCATACGCGAACCGAGTTTGTTGGCATCCCAACGCTTGTTACCGCTATCGATGGTGATGCGTTCACGCCAACCTTGCATCCAAATGATTTTGTCGTACAGCGAACGAATCACTTGACCGTTGACATAAGCAGCCTCATCAGACGCCAACCATGCAACTAATGGTGACGAGTTCGACGGATCCATTGGATGGAATTCATCTTCCGGAACATCATCGGGTTCGAATGCTTCACCGGCGCCAGGCATGGTGGCCGTAATACGAGTTAAACCAGCCGGGCCAACGCAGTTCACGGTGGTGCCAATTGACGCCAATTCCATGGCGAGCGTAAGAGTTAAACCGGCAATCGCCATTTTGGCGGTGGCGTAATTTGATTGACCGAAGTTTCCACCCAGACCTGCACCTGACGTGGTGTTGATGATTCGTCCTGCACGCGCTTGGCCCGCTTTTGCTTGTTCGCGGAAATACTTGGCGGCGAAATGACTTGTTGACCAAGTACC
>CAYOHV010000093.1:4670-6326 GCA_964403825.1 uncultured Bifidobacterium sp.
TTCGAGAGCGTGACCACGACCAATGCCATGACCTGAACCAGTAACGATGGCGATCTTGCCGTCAAGCATGCCCATGAGATTTCCTTTTCGAGCGTGTGGGTGATGTCGTCCGTCGGGAAGGCCGACGGGCCTCTGTTGTTCTAACAGGTTGGAGCAGCCAAACCGAAACGAAGGGCTTAGGCCACCTGAGAGGTTTGTTCGCTGGGCGCAGTGACGATGGCCTTGGTAATAACGGCAAGGCCTTCCGCCACCGATCGCCGTTGGTCAGCAGAAAGTTCTAATGACTCTTCCCAGGCGTGGAGATGAGCATTGACTTTTTGCGCCAATTCAATGCCGGTCGGCGTGGCCTCCACCACAACTCGGCGTCGATCAGACGGATCGGGTAGTCGGCGGATGTAACCGGCCGATTCCAAGCGATCCAATGTCAATGTCATTCCGCCAGTGGTGCGGCCCAAGATTTCACAAATGGCGGTGGGCGCACTGCGATGTTCAGGCGAACGACGAATTACTCCTAAAACCAGATAGTCAGCGACCGATAACGAATAGGTGCCAGCAATTTCGTTGAGAACGCGTTCAACGGCAATGTTCAAACGAACAACATGTCCTAATAAACCGTCAGTGCCTTCAAATTGTGCGATCGATTCGCTCATTGGGTGATTCCGAAACGATGTAATCCGTAGGCGGAAATCGCGTTACCGCGCAGAACTTGATAGCACTCTTGTGCATTCATTCCGGCGGCAACGAAAAGTTCGTGCGCAACTTTGCGCGAATGCGGGAACGTTCCGTCGGAATGGGGGTAATCGGTTTCAAACAAAATGTGATCGGTTCCAACTTCGTCACGTGATTTCAATCCATGCAAATCATCAAAGACACAGCCGTACACACGACCACGTACTTGTTCCGAAGGACGAACTTTTACATGTTCAATATCGCCACGACCGTCTTGCCACACCGCATCCATTCGTTCGAGTTGAAATGGCATCCAACCGACTTGGCTTTCGGCATAAGCGATCTTTAAACGCGGAAAACGCTCTAAAGAACCGGAATACACCCAGTCGCATAATGAACCTTGTGCGTTCTGTGCGTACATCGACATTGATGTTGCTAACGGTGCATCTTCCGATGTTGTAGGCATAGACGAAGACGAACCGATATGCATTGAAACGGTCGTATCGGTTTCTTGACAGACATCCCATAAAACATCCCACTTACCGGTGTACATCGAGGGCACACCTAACTTGGCGGGATTTTCACTAAAGGCAATGGCGTAACTGCCCTTATCAGCGCAACGACGAACTTCAGCAGCCGCCAACTCTGGATCCCAAAGCGGAACCAATGTCAACGGAATTAAACGGCCATAGCCTTCACCCGCAGACCATTCATCGATCATCCAGTCGTTATAAATCTGCAAACACAAAAGCGCTAAATCTTTATCGGCACGTTCTAAGAAACCTTGACCGGCAAAACGCGGAAAAATATTCGGGTAGTTAATAGCAGCATCAACATGATTTGCGGTCATGTCTTCTAAACGTGATTTTTGATCCCATGTACCGGGACGAAAATCGTCGTAGGTAGCGGCAACATTTTTTTGTTGATCGCGTGGCACACCAGCTGGTGCATGCAAAAAACCGGTGGGAACAACAAGGTCATCAAAAA
>CAYOHV010000094.1:0-6321 GCA_964403825.1 uncultured Bifidobacterium sp.
TAACGCATGCCTATATCGACGAAAACATGGGGACGTCATGAGCGCTTCAAAGAAACCCGGTGCCAGCGCACCGGCCACTACTCCGCAAAAAGAAATGGACACCGCTTTGGTTTTGGCCGAAGCGTTGCCGTATATCCAAAAGTTTCGTGGCGCCACCATTGTTGTGAAAATGGGCGGCAATGCCATGGTCGATGAACAATTGACCGCCACCTTGGCAACCGATGTCGTGCTTTTGCATTCGGTTGGCATCCGGGTGGTTGTTGTACATGGCGGTGGTCCGCAAATCGATCAATTGATGTCGCGGCTGGGCGTTGAATCCGAATTCAAAAATGGATTGCGGGTAACGAATGAAGAAACGCTTGATATTGCGCGGATGGTGTTGGTTGGCCAAGTGAATCGGGAAATCGTTTCGGCCATCAATGTTCATGGACAACTTGCCGTCGGTGTATCGGGAGAAGATGCCGGATTAATTGAAGCCAGCGCATTAGATCCCGAACTGGGATTTGTTGGTGACGTTGACAAAGTGCATCCACGAATCCTCAATTCATTGCTCGATCAAGGATTCATTCCAGTGGTATCCACCATTGGAGTGGGCATTGATGGACAGGCGTACAACATCAATGCTGACACTGTTGCTGGAGCTATCGCCGGCGCGCTGGGTGCACAAAAAGCGGTGTACCTCACCGATATCGCCGGCATCTTGCGGGATATCGACGATCCCACGTCGTTAATCGGTGAAGTAACGCCGACGCAATTAAATCAATTGAAAGATGAAGGTGTTCTTTCGGGTGGAATGATTCCGAAAGTTGAGGCCTGTTTAGTGGCGATCAAACATGGTGTGCCTGCGGTGCACTTGTTAGACGGGCGAATCCCACATGTTTTGTTGTTGGAATTGTTCACCACTGCTGGTGTGGGAACGATGATTACAAAGGATTCCCATGAGTAGCCATTCACAAGCCGTGCATGCGCCGGCCGGACTTGATCATTGTCCGTTAATGCCCACCTATGGCGCGCCATCGGTGATGTTTGTTGAAGGGAAAGGTTCGTATCTCACTGATGTTGAGGGAAAGACCTATCTCGACTTTCTCTCCGGTATTGCGGTTTGCGGACTTGGCCATGCTCATCCCGAAATCGCCGAGGCAATTTATGCCCAAGCACAAAAACTCGTGCACGTTTCTAATTTGTACGCCACGCAACCAGGCGCTCAAGTAGCGATCATCCTTGATCGTTTAATTGGTGGCGGCGGTCAAGTGTTCTTTTCCAATTCCGGTGCCGAGGCCAATGAGTGCGCCATTAAGTTGGCGCGCAAATTTGGCGGGCACGGTCGTTACAACATTGTGAGCGCGTTCGGTTCGTTCCATGGTCGGACGTTGGCGGCGCTGGCGGCCACGGGACAACCAGCCAAATGGGAAGGTTTTCAACCTTTGCCCGAAGGTTTTCGTCATGTGCCTTTCAACGATCTTGAAGAGATGGATCGCGCCATCGACGGAACGGTGGCCGCCGTTTTGCTCGAACCAATTCAAGGCGAAGGCGGAGTGAATCCTGCTTCGGCTGCGTACTTTGAAGGTGTGCGTCGTCTTTGTGATGAGCGCGGTGTGTTGTTGATGGTTGATGAAGTGCAGACCGGTCTCGGTCGTACCGGTGAATGGTTCGGTTTCCAACACTTTGGTGTTGAACCCGATGTCATCACGATGGCGAAAGCACTCGGTAACGGCATGCCCATTGGCGCGTGCTGGGCCAAAAAAGATGTTGCCGCCGCTTTCTCGCCCGGTGACCATGCCACGACTTATGGCGGTCAACCGTTGGCGGCATCGGCGGCACTGGCCACACTCAACATCATGGAGCGCATCGGTGCGCCCCAAAAGGCTGAACATGCGGGTGCGAAACTAAAGGCCGCCTGCGCACAACTTGAAGGAGTTGTAGAAGTGCGCGGCTTAGGTTTGTTGTTGGCTGTTCAATTAGAAGAAACAATCGATGCCAAATCAGTAGCGGCGAAACTTTTAGAAAATGGTTTGATCGTGAATGCCGTTTCGGCCACTGCGTTGCGTTTAGCACCGCCGCTCATTGTTACCGATGAAGAAATTGAATCTGCGGTGGCGATCCTGCAGTCAGTTCTGCAAGGAGAAATGTCATGAGACATCTATTTGAAATTGATGATCTAACTGCTGATGAACTTAAAGATGTTCTCCGGCTTTCCACGTTAAGTGTGCCGCGCCTGCTTGACGGAAAAGGAGTAGCGCTCCTTTTTGAAAAGCCTTCGGCTCGGACCAGAAATTCCATGGAAATGGCGGTGGTGCAATTAGGTGGTCATCCGCTGACTATTCGTCCTGATGAAGTGGGACTCGATGTACGTGAATCCACCGAAGATGTGGCGCGCACCTTGGCCAGTTATCACGCCATCATTGCAGCGCGGGTTTTTGACCATACGAAACTTGAACGGATGGCGGCTGTTAGTGATGTGCCGGTCATCAACATGCTTTCTGATAAAGCACATCCACTGCAGGCCTTGGCCGATGTTTTAACGCTGGCCAGTGAGTGGGGTGGAATCGAAGGTCTTGCTGGCAAAAAAGTTGCGTTTGTTGGTGATGCCAACAACGTGGCGCGGTCTCTCGCCATTAGTTGCGGATTACTGAATATGCAGTTTTCCTATGCCACACCATTGGGTTACGACTTCGATCAAGATGACAAACAACGCATCCTCAATTCCGGTTGCCAACTTGAGCATCATGAAGACCCGTTCGCGGCGGTAGCCAATGCCGATGCCGTGGTTACTGATGTGTGGACATCAATGGGCGATGAACATGAAGCCGATTTACGTCGTTCCGCCTTTGCGGCCTACACCGTGGATAGCGAAGTAATGGCCGCAGCCAAACCGAACGCAATATTCCTTCATTGTTTGCCGGCGCATCGCGGCGAAGAGGTTTCGGCCGCCGTTATTGACGGGCCACAAAGTCGAGTTTGGCCAGAAGCAGAAAATCGAATGCATACCGCCCGCGGTGTAATGGCATGGCTTATGGAGAACCAATGAGCGAAGAAAAACAAAAATTAGGAAAGACGCAGCGTCAACACCTCATTGCTCGCATCATCGAATCGAACGTGGTGACATCGCAAGAACGCCTAATCGAATTGTTGAAAAAAGAGTCGGGCGATAGTCCGACCCAAGCCACTCTTTCGCGTGACCTCGAAGAACTTGGGGCCATCAAGATTCGTCTTGGTGGTGGTGAGTCAAGTTATGCGCTGCCGGAAACACCGAAAGCGCCCCGCGTTCCCGAAGATCACTTACGACGAGTTGTTAGTGATTGGGTAGTTGAAGTGGAGTATTCGCTCAACATGGTGGTCGTGCATACGCCGCCAGGATCTGCCCATGTTGTGGCCTCGGCCTTAGATCGCGCTCGTCTCGATGACATCCTCGGTACGGTGGCGGGAGATGACACAATTTTCATTGTGGCCCGCGCCGAAATTGGTGCCGAGAAAGTCGCGGCGAAATTAACGGAAATGGCGGGCTTGCCGTCGAAGTAACGATGCCAAGCCACGCAACTACAAATTCTTGAAAACACTGGAGTAACCATGTCGACAAATTCAAATAAGACAAATGCACGTCGGGTAGTCCTTGCCTATAGCGGTGGGCTCGACACCTCAGTCGCCGTGCGCTGGATGATTGAAAATTACGGTGTTGAAGTCATCACCGTTGCGTGCAATCTCGGACAAGAGGGCGATTGGGAAGGTTTACAAGCCAAGGCTTTTGCTGCCGGGGCTATCGAAGCGATCGTGGTTGATTGTCAAGAAGAGTTTGCCGATGACTTTTTGGCTCCTTCATTGAAAGCCAATGCGTTGTATGAAGGAAAGTATCCGCTCGTCTCGGCGCTTTCGCGACCAGTAATTGTTCGTCATTTGGTGGCGGCGGCACGCGCCCATGGTGCCGACGCGGTGGCTCATGGCTGCACCGGTAAAGGAAACGATCAAGTCCGTTTCGAAGTTTCGACGCGCGCGTTGGCTCCAGATTTGGAGATATTGGCGCCCGTGCGTAACTGGGGAATGACGCGTGAGATGTCCATTGATTACGCCGCCAAATATGACATTCCTGTGTTGGCCACCAAAGACAAGTTGTATTCAATCGACGACAACTTGTACGGCCGCGCCATTGAATGCGGTGAAATGGAAGATCCGTGGGCTCGTCCGCCTGAAGGCGTTTGGTCAATGACCACAATGCGCGCCTCTGAAGCGCGCGAGATCACCATTGGTTTCGAAAAAGGCGTTCCGGTTTCATTGGACGGAAAGAAGATGACCCTCGCTTCGCTCATCGTCGAAATGAACGACATCGTGGGCGCTTATGGCTGGGGTCGTCTCGATATGGTCGAGAATCGTCGCGTGGGCATTAAGAGCCGCGAAACGTACGAAGCGCCCGGCGCCTTAGCGCTCATCTTGGCTCATCAAGATTTAGAAGCTCTTTGTTTAGAGCGCGACACGATGCACGAAAAGCAACGGCTCGAAGGTCGTTATGCCGATCTGGTGTACGACGGAATGTGGTACTCACCGTTGAAGAACGCGCTTGACGCATTCATCGACTCCACGCAGCAATATGTGACCGGTGAAGTTCGACTTCGTTGTGAACCAGGACGTTGTTTTGTCGTTGGTCGTCGCAGCGATTGGAGTCTGTACGACTATGGCCTTGCCACTTACGATGCCGCCGACACGTTTAATCACGCTGATTCCGAGGGTTTTGTGAAACTCTGGGGTCTCGGAATTCAAACTTGGGCTGCTCGTCAAATTATGAACGAGGGAAAGTAACCAAAAATGAACACGCTGTGGCATGGACGGTTTGATGACAAACCATCAGACGAACTTATGGCTTTCACCGTAAGTTTGCCTTTCGACGCGCGCTTATTCGATGAAGACATCACTGCATCGTTGGCGCATGTGAGAGGGCTCGTGCGTGCGCAGATTCTTTCGCCCGATGAGGCCGACGAAATTTCAAAAGCCCTCGAATCGGTACGGGCGGAATTGATTGCAGGAACATTTGTTTTTGCGCCGAGTGATGAAGACATTCATACCGCTATTGAACGGCGCGTTACCGAATTGGCCGGAGCAGTTGGCGGCAAACTTCATTCCGGACGTAGTCGGAACGATCAAGTGGCCACCGACTTACGTCTCTATGTCAAAAAAGAACTCACCACCGTCATCAAAAACATTTTGTCGTTACAAGAAGCATTGGTTTCAGTGGCAACAAATGCTGGCGATGCTGCGATGCCGGGCTATACGCATTTACAAAGAGCGCAGCCAGTTTTAGTCGCTCATCATTTTCTGGCCCATGCTTGGGCCTTCTCCCGTGATATCGATCGGCTTTTCGATGCGCGTCAGCGCGCTGATGTTTCTCCCTTGGGAGCGGGTGCATTGGCTGGTTCATCACTGCCGCTTGATCCGGCAGCGACGGCGGCTGATCTCGGCTTTGCCAAAGCGTTTGCGAATTCACTTGATGCAGTAAGTGATCGTGATTTCGTTGCCGAATCACTTTTCGCTCTCTCGATGGTGGGCGTTCATCTCTCGCGACTGGCAGAAGAATTCATTTTGTGGGCCACACAGGAATTTCAATTTGTGCAACTAGCCGATTCTCATTCCACTGGTTCGTCGATGATGCCGCAAAAGAAAAATCCGGATATCGCCGAATTGGCGCGGGGAAAGACCGGTCGCTTGATCGGAAATCTCACGGGCTTATTGGCCACGTTGAAAGCGTTACCTCTTTCCTATAACCGCGATTTACAAGAAGATAAAGAACCGCTTTTCGATTCCTTTGACACAATCAACTTGGCGTTACCAGCCATGCGCGGTTTGGTGGCGACATCGAGTTATCAATTCGATGCCATGGCGGCCGCCGCTGATGCACCTACCAATGCCGCAACCGATTTAGCGGAATGGTTAGTGCAAAAAGGTGTTCCGTTCCGCGATGCCCATGCCATTGTGGGCGCACTGGTGCGGCAATCGTTAGAAAACAACGAGTCACTCCAACAACTGGTTGCCAACGATCCCAACCTCGGTGCTGAGGCCGCGGCGTTAGTGGCGCCCGGTGTGGCAGTAACGCGACGGACAACTGCCGGAGGTGCCGGACCGGACGCGGTGGCGGTACAACTCCAGTTGTTTACCGCGCAATGGAATAGCGATTCCCAACGTGTCTGAAATTGACATTGTTTTTTCGCTGTTGTCGGAGGCTGATGCCGATGATCGTGAAGTGGCCACGCAGATGGAGCAGTTTCTGCAGGGCCATCCCGATGCCTTATGGCGCACTTGTCTCGATGGACATTTCACTGCCTCGGCACTCGTAGTAGA
>CAYOHV010000095.1:0-499 GCA_964403825.1 uncultured Bifidobacterium sp.
CGGCGCGACGCATAAACGACAACACTTCATTTCCGCTTTTCGAATCGAGATTGCCAGTTGGTTCGTCGGCGAAAACAATCGACGGACGAGATACCAATGCACGGGCAACGGCAACACGTTGTTGCTGACCGCCCGAAAGCTCACTCGGTCGATGTTCGAGTCGGTCGGCTAATCCAACGGTCTTTACAACGGCGTCGAACCACTCTTTGTCAACGGGAGTTCCTGCTAAGTCGAGAGGCAGTGTGATGTTTTCCGAGGCGGTAAGAGTGGGAATGAGATTGAACGCTTGGAAAACGAACCCGATTGCTTCGCGACGTAAGCGAGTTAACGCCTTTTCATTCAACTGACTGATTTCGGTATCGCCAATCCACATTTCACCTTCGGTGATTGAGTCGAGTCCAGCGATGCAATGCATAAGGGTTGATTTACCGCTTCCGGATGGACCCATGATGGCGGTGAATTTTCCTTCGGCGAATTCAACGCTGATTCCATCGAGTGC
>CAYOHV010000095.1:509-6307 GCA_964403825.1 uncultured Bifidobacterium sp.
TGTCTCGCCTTCGCCGTAAATCTTCGAAACATTTAGGGCACGGGCGGCGGCTTTGGTGGGGGATTGTGTAATTGTCACGGCAAGAGCCTACGGCCCTAAGTTCCCGCTACAACTTAGGGCCGTATTTTCCTAGTTCTCTGCGCCTCGTTACTACCGATTGGGTTGAGGAGTTACTCGCAAATAGGGCTTGAGTTTCTTATATCCCTTGGGGAATAACTTGTCAGCCTCTTCATCGGAAAGAGCGGGAACGACAATGACGTCTTGACCATCGGTCCAGTTGGCCGGTGTCGCAACTTTGTAACCGTCGGTGAGTTGTAATGAATCGATCACTCGCAAAATCTCATCGAAATTACGACCAGTGCTAGCCGGGTAAGTGAGGATCAATCGAACTTTGTTTGACGGATCGATAATGAAAACTGAACGCACAGTGAGTGTGTCATTGGCGTTGGGGTGAATCATGTCGTAAAGGTCGGAAACCTTGCGATCAGGATCGGCCACAACGGGGAAATTCACTGCTTGTCCTTGAGTTTCTGCGATGTCGCCTTCCCATTGATGATGTGAATCAACTGGGTCCACTGACAAACCGATTGGTTTGACATTTCGCTTTTCCCATTCGGGCTTCAACTTGGCCACGGTGCCTAATTCAGTGGTGCAAACCGGTGTGAAGTCTTTGGGGTGGGAAAACAGAATTGCCCATGAATCGCCTTTCCAATCATGGAAAGAAATCTTTCCTTGTGTGGTGTCGGCGGTGAAATCAGGGGCGATATCTCCGAGTCTGATTGCCATGATGGCTCCTTTGTTTCGAATTGGGGGTGGGGACTCAAAGCCCAGAATGCGGCTGAAAGTGGTGTGGCCACTGGCTCGAGGACATCACTATGCCCTAAACAAGAGCAAAAGTCGACCCGTTAGGTCGGGAATTGATTTTAGGCCCCTACGCTGGGGGTTTTATCGTCCCCAGCCAATGATTTGGGCTGGCCAGGTTCGATGAGAATGCGGGTGGCGGCGGGAACTCGCTGGCGGATGGCGGCCTCGGCGGTATCGACGGCGGCGGCGAGTTGTTCAACCGAAAGTTGTCGATCAAAGGTCACTTTGGCCGTGACCAAAACTTCATCGGGACCTAATTGCAAGGTTCGTAACGAAACAACGGAAACAACATGGGGCGCAGTACTAAGTGCTTGCAAAATTTGTTCGTTGTCTTCCGAAGATGCTGCTTCGCCGATCAACAAACTTTTCATTTCGCTGGCTAAGAGAACGGCAATGATGCAAAGCAGCGAACCGATGACGATCGAACCGATTCCATCCCACACGCTGTTTTGGGTCACGGCGGAAAGCGATACCGCGATTAAGGCAAAGACAAGACCAACTAACGCGCCCGTATCTTCTAATAAAACAACGGGAAGTTCAGGTGTTTTTGTGCGACGAATAAATGCAAACCATGAATGATTTTGTTTGTAAGGGCGAGATTCGTTCACCGCAGTGCGAAACGAATTTGCTTCAAGAACAATGGAAACACCCAAAATTCCAATCGCCCACGCCACCGAATCAATTTCATGAGGGTGAAGAATTTTCTCGATTCCTTCATAGATGGCGAAAATGCCGCCCAATGTGAACAACACAATCGAAACCACAAACGACCAGAAATAGCGTTCGCGTCCGTAACCAAATGGATGTTCAGTAGTTGGTGCGCGGCTTCCGCGTTTTGTGCCAAAAAGAAGCAATACCTGATTGCCGGTATCAGCGACACTGTGAATGCTTTCCGCCAGCATTGATGAAGACCGAGTCACGATAAAGCCGAAAAATTTGGCGATAGCGATTCCGAGGTTGGCCAAAAGGGCAGCGATGATCGCTCGTTTTGATCCATGCGTTGACATCGTTCCCCCTCTCCGTTGCAGTGGCGGAGAATTCTTCTATGAATGTAGCCACTAGCGCCCGAACGGATACGAAAGGGTGTGTTTGTGCGAAACTCAGATCGTGGCAACTAAGAAATTAACTTCCGCTGACGGATTCGTCGTTATTGATCTCCCTGATGCTCCAGCCGCTGCTGGTGTAGTGCGCTGCGCGCCAAAAATTTTGGTGGACGGTGCAACATGGATGGCCCGTTCGGCGACGTATCAGTTTGCTTTTTACGGTCGCAAAGTTTCGGGCGCCAGCGCCGCGATCAATGCGGCCAATGATGTGAAAGCAGAAAAAGTTCCGCTGGCGATGGCGGAATTTGCGGAATCGTTTCCCACGCTTTTATTAGAACCAGCGCGCGGAATTACGGCGAAAGATCTTGCTCCGTTAAATGACAGTCGAGGTGCCGACTATGCCGCCACGCGCCTGGAAAACACGGCGCAAGGAATCGTGGCTGCAGTTGCGGCAGTCAAAGACGGTTTAAGCGGCACCAAAGTTGCCATCGAAATTTTTGATCCCCGATCAGCCAAGGTGGCCTCGTTATTGCACGCCGGTGGCGCATCAATCGTGGCGTTTGGAACGTCGGCCGGCACTCGTCGTGATGATGGCGGCATTGATATGTCATCAATTGAACAAGAGTGGAAAGAAAAAGGCGCCGATTGTGCGGCCGAGGCTGATCCAGCCAGCGCAGTTTTTTCCGCCGACTGTGATGTGTTGTTAGCCGGATCAAAGCCCGGCATCATCGACGATTCAATTGTCGTTAATGCAACTTTCATTGTTCCCAATGGCGTATTGCCCGTAACGGCGAAAGCATTAGCGGCGTTAGAACGTAACGGCGTCAAAGTTCTTCCCGACTTTGTTGTGTTGGCTGGTCATTTGGCGGCGTGGCCCGAAAATGGTTCGTCAACTGATGCCCAAACTTTGGTGGGCGATGCGGTGCGTTCGTTACTTACTCAAGAAAAAGGTCCGTTTTTCGCGGCGTGTGAACAAGCCGAGGATTTCCTTCAATCGTGGTCGAAGATTCCATTCGGCCGACCGATCGCGTAGCGCACTATGACGACAGCAATCGTTTGGTTTCGGCGGGACCTTCGGTTACATGACAACCCAGCCTGGGCCGAGGCCACGAATCACGAAAACGTGGTTGGTCTTTTCGTGCTCGATCAAAAACTTTTCTCTCGGGCTTCAGCACCGCGTCAAGCACGCATGATCGGCGATCTCATCGCTTTAGATGAACAACTAAAGGAATTGGGTGGATCGTTATGTTTTCGTATTGGCGATCCCGTCGAAGTTGTGCCGCAACTGGCACAAGAAGTTTCTGCCTCGGCCGTGATGACCAATATCGATGTCACTCCGTATGCGCGCCAACGCGATGAACAAGTTCGAAAATCGTTGTCGGTTCCGTTGCAGTCGTACTGGGGCAATTTTTTCCATAAGCCCGGCGATGTGCTGACGGCAAAAGGAACTTTGTCGCAGGTATTCACGCCTTTTTATCGAAGTTGGCTGAAAGCACCGTTAATTGAATGGCCCGAGGCGCAGTCATGTTCGGTGCAAACCGTGCGTTCTGATGCTTTTCCAAATGTTGGTGATTACCCGCTTTTACATGATCGCACTGGCGAGCAAGCGCGGGCAGGTGAAGTAGGTGCATGGGCGCGCTTACAAAAAGCATTGGATCGAGTTGATGACTACGGCGAGACGCGCAACACGCCGTCGATCGTTGGTACATCAGAACTTTCGATTGATCTTCGTTTCGGCACAGTTTCGCCGCGTCGTGTGGCAATGGTTGTTGGCGCCAGTTCACAAGGTCGAGAAGAGTTAGTACGTCAATTGGCGTGGCGCGATTGGTATGCGCATCTTCTTTTTGAGCGTCCTGAATTAATGACCGAACCCATGAAACCGAATTACGCAAAATTGAAATGGCGTAATGACGAAGAAGGTTTTACAGCCTGGAAAAATGGTGCAACCGGTATTCCTTTTGTTGATGCCGGTATGCGGCAATTAAATGCTACCGGTTGGATGCATAACCGTGTGCGCATGATCACGGCATCGTTTTTGGTGAAGAACTTGTTAGTTGACTGGCGAAAAGGTGAGCGTTATTTCCGCCACGTGTTACTCGATGCTGATATTCCGCAAAACATTGGTAACTGGCAATGGGTTGCCGGAACTGGCCCCGATGCGTCGCCGTATAACCGCATTTTCAATCCGGTGTTACAAGGACAACGTTTCGATCCCGATGGTGCTTATGTTCGCAAGTGGGTTCCGGAACTGGCGTCGTTGCCCGCTGAGTATGTGCACGAACCTTGGAATGCGCCGCCACTAGAACTTGCGGCGCAAGGTGTTGTGCTTGGCGATAGTTATCCGGCACCAATTGTTGATTTGGCCGAGAGTAGAAACCGTGCTTTAGCCGCTTACGGGGCCGTGAAATAAAGAGAAAAGTGGCCACCCGAAGGTGGCCACTTTCGCACTAGCAGGATGCCGGTTTTCCCGGCGAATGATGAATCAACCAGCAGCGGCGGCTGCGGCACCACCAACAGCCACGGCGACACCGATCGCCATACCGGCACCGATACCAACAGCTGCACCAATAGCGGCCTTACTGACACCAGCAGCAAAGACTGCCAATTGATCTTCACTTAATTCCGAACTGTAACGCTCAAGAAAAGCGGAACGAATTTCATCTGGCGTGCACATAATGCCTTCGTCTTTCAGAATGTCCATTACCTGTGCTTCATTTGTGGCGGAACGAAAACGCTTTTGTAATGCTTCGTCTGTTGCCACGATGTCCATGAATTCGTCGGCGGTATTAATTGTCATTGTGTTGTCTCCTTGATTTACATTTAGTTAGTTAAAATGCGCCAGCAGCAACTGCGGCTACGCCAATACCAACTCCAACGGCGATGGCCGCGGCGCCGCCGCCGATACCGATACCAAGGGCCTGTGATTCGGATAAACCAGCAGTTACGGTTTCGAGTTGTTCCGGAGTGAGTTCTGATGCATAGGCATTCATGAACGCTTCTTTGATTTCGTCAGGCGTGCAATCAAATCCCTCAGACTTAACTAGCTCATAAACAGCTTTCGTGTCATTTGCTATTTTCTCGATTCTTGTTTGAAAGTCTTTATCGCTTGCTGTGCGTTCGATAAAACGATCGGCTTCTTGTGCACTCATTTTTGATTCTCCACTTGGGTTATTTGAATTGAAGGAATTAGATGGCGGCGGCTGCTGACGCAGATGAAGTGATGATGACGGCGATAGCGATGGCGGTGCCGGCACCAACACCGACCGCGGCACCCGCGCCGACACCGATACCAACGGCCGCCGCGTCGGAAATACCAGCGGCAACTTCATCAAGTTGCTTTTGATCGAGTTTGGTGCTCATTTGCTCAAGGAACGCTTCGCGAATTTCGTCGGTTGTGGCGTCGTAGCCCATTTCTTTTACGCGTCGATAAACCTCATCGGCTTTTCCATCCATGCCTAAGTCCTTTAATTCTTCGAACTTGCTTGGATTTGCTTCGATGTCTTGAACGAGGCGATCCGCTTCTTTTGTGCTCATGTTTGTCTCCTTTTTGGTGAGCAGTTCCGGGGTACTGGTGGGCGGCTACTGGCGGGCTTGCATTGCTGTTAAAAATTATCGCAACGCCGAAAATGTAGAACTAAGTTCAGTTCTCTGCAAGTCATTCGACCCAACGGCAACTTAAAAAGATTTCGCGGCCTTTACTTGAAACCGAACGCGCCAAAAACACGCAAACGAAAGACTTTTTAGAGCGGTCGATTACGACTCTTTCCAAAGAGTCGTAATGACAAAAGCGCGATTACGAAGCGCGGGCCGCTTCTTGTACTGATCGTCGGCTAATCGAGCGGGGCGAATAGCCAGCGGCTGCTCGTTCTTCTTCGTTTTCTCCACCCCAAA
>CAYOHV010000096.1:0-6193 GCA_964403825.1 uncultured Bifidobacterium sp.
GATGATCTGCTCACCATTAATGATCAAAAAGTTTCGGTCCGCCTCAATGGAACAACGGCGGCGGCAGAAAAACATGACGCTCTTGCGGTGATTTCCTGCCAAGGCGATATTGCCGTACGTTCCGGCACCAATACGTTGGTCTCGGCCCCGAATAGTTCTGGGTTCACCATTGATGATCTTTCATTAGGCACAGCCCCCATTAATGCTTCGTCGCCATCGGCAACTCTTACAGTGAAAGAAACAGGCGAACTCTCACGCCAAGTTACGGTCGATAACGCGACGGAGGATTTCTGGTTAGTTCTCGGCCAGTCATATTCCAAAGGCTGGAAAGCAACGATCAATGGCGAAGATTTAGGCGAACCGACTTTGATCGACGGTTTCGCAAATGGATGGAAAATTTCACCCTCATCAGCAAACTTCGTGGTCGATATTTCTTGGACACCGCAAAAAACAGTGAATGCTGGTTTGGCTATCTCCGGAATTTGGTTTGTTGGCCTTGTACTGGCCGCCGTCTGGTTGCTCATACGCCGACGCTATGAAGAGCCCGCAGCCGACTCTTCACCAACGGCCCGACAACTCTTCGCTCGTGATGCGCAATGGTCAACGGGCGCCATCGCCACATTAGGAATTGGTGCGTTAGTTGGCGGTTATTTCGCCGGCGGTTTAGTCGTTGGAGTACTGCTAGCCGCACTCGCCATCGCCGCCGTCGCACTACGTCGTTCCATCTTGTTGTTGGCCGGCGGAACGATTATTTCGCTTGGACTTATTTCGGCCGCCTATATGGGCGTGCAATTACTACGCGAATACCCAACCGGTGTTGAGTGGCCGAACGGATTTTTCATCACTCATCAATTAGGTTTCGTCGCCGTTGGCTGCGTGGTTCTCGACGCTGTCATTCGCTTTGTGAACCAGAGATACAAAACAACAAAGGCCACCGACGACAACCAAAGCAATGACGGTTCAGCACTAACTCGATAGCGGTTATTTCCGAAACCAAACATGGCGACTAACGCCACGAGTAACGGCCAGGTTGCAGCCGGAATAAACGTCAGTCGCTTCCGCCACGCCAACACCACACCAACAATCGCCGCAATACCCACGATGGCGTATTGCACGAGCGAAAAAATCGACCAGCGGAAATCGCGGTTCTCAACCAATATGTCGAAGCGCGCCGTCTGCACGGGGTCATAGATGTTGAACATACGAGCCACACGCGCCGGCATCACAACACTTATAAGTCGGCCGCGATGTCCGTTTATATATTCAGAAGCCTTTTCTCTTTTCGCTTGGTCGCGAATTGATTCATCGCGGAAAACTCCGTCGACTACGAGAGGATCGGGCTCAGCGCAATACCGCTCCCAGTAGCCGAGTTTTTCTCCACCATATGTTTGATCGCAGTTTGTCTGCGCTAACAATGTTCCGGTGGGCGATAACAAAACTGGACGCGAAAAAACGGTGAGATTGCGAATCAACCACGGCGATAAAACAACCAACGCCACCGCCAGCACCACAGCTAGTTGACCGAGCAGTGGTTTCCAATTGCGATGTTTCCGCAATGACACAACCACACCGACAAAGACGATGAGCGGTCCGTAAAGGAGGAGTTCGGAACGTACAAGCGCACCTACACCAGCAAGGGCGCCCAAAAGCGCGGCCGATTTCCACGTCGACTTTCTCCACCAACGCACGGCCACGATTGTCATCACCGAGACGTACACACCTAAGAGCGATTCGCTCATAAGAGAAACATCGTTAAGCCATAAATAGCCGTACACCGATGCAATACCGGCAGCTACTAACCCACAAACATCGCCAAAAAGTTCTCGGCCCGCTAACCCGATCATGAAGACGCCCGCGGCTCCGAACAACAAACCAATTAAACGATGTTCATTAACTGAATCAAAGCCCAGCCATGAGCCCACCGCCAAAATTGACGGCCATAACGGTGGATGTGCGGCTGTCGGTGTTTCAAAACCGGGCAACAACACATCATTGGGGGCACATTGCACATCTGCTTCGCCGAAACCCAATGACGCTCCCGTTGGATCATCGGCGCAGTAGCCAATGTTGTAAACGAAAGGATCGATGTAACCCTTTCCATCAGCAATCAAATTGGCGGATTCATGGTAAAAAACGCCGTCGCCGCTCAATGGCGTTGTACGACCTTCAACAAAGAAATACGTGAGTCGCACGCCGAGCCCCAACGCCGTAAGGCCGCAGAGCCACAATAAAAACACCTTCCGTCGAAGAGTGGGTCCGACAAAGGTATGCACGTGCGCCAATCTACAAGTACGCCGCGACGAATTCGGGCACTGCATGGCGACTAATGATGACAACGAATTCCGCCAGGCTCCCCTTCTCTTTGAAGGCTGACTGCTACCGTCGTTTGCGACAAAGGAAGGTACATGGCACTTCGCACTGCCGAGGACTACATCTCGTCATTACGTGATGGCCGCAACGTCTTTTTCCGAGGCGTTCGGGTCGATGACGTCACGACTCACCCTGTGATTGCGCGCGCTATTTCGCATGCCGCCGCCGATTTCGAACTGGCCCATCTTCCTGCCCATCGCGAATTGGCCGTGGCCAACGACGGCGAGCCCTACAGCCGCTATTTCCAATTACCGCGATCACAACAGGATCTCCTCGATCGTGCCGCACTGATCGAATTGGGCACCGCGCATGGACACACATTGGTCCCGCTTATCAAAGAGATCGGCACCGACGCGCTCTTCGCTTTACAACGAATCGGCCGACAAATTTCAAAATTGCATGGCAATAATGAAATCGAAAAGCGAATTCATACCTATTTCGAATACTGCCGCAAGAACGATCTCGCCATGTCGGTGGCGCAAACCGATGTTAAGGGCGATCGCTCATTAGGTCCCTCGAAACAACCCATTGCCGAGTCCTATCTAAAGATTGTTGAACGTCGCGCTGATGGCATTGTGGTTCGAGGCGCAAAGGTGCACACATCTTGCACTCCCTATACCAACGAACTCATAGTGTTACCCACTCGCGCGATGGGTCCCGATGATGCTGATTGGGCCGTGTCATTTGCCGTGCCGGTATCGACACCAGGTTTGTTATTGGTGGCGAGCCCCTATGGATCGCATTCCGAAACCGACTTCGATGCACCAATCAGTTCGGCACGTTTAATGATGGAAACCACCACCATTTTCGATGATGTCTTCGTGCCGAATGAACGCGTCTTTTTGGCGGGCGATTATTCATTAGCCGGTCCCCTCGCTCTGGCGTTTGTTGACTATCACCGCTTCACCGCCATCTCCTACAAACTTCCGTTAGTCGATGCGTTTGTCGGTTCGGCGGCACTAATGGCCGAATACAACGGCATCACCAAAGCAGCACATGTGCGCGAAAAACTCACCTGGCTCATCACTTACGCCGAAACATTGCGTGCTCTTGTTGAATCGGCTGCGCTTCGAGGCCAACCTGATGATGCCGGTGTCTTCATTCCTGATCCGCTAACCGTCAATATCGCCAAGTCACATTTCGCTCATGGTTTCCATCAAGCGATTCAACATGTTCAGGATCTTTCCGGTGGACTGTTAGTAACCGCGCCATCACAAGCCGATTTCGATAACGCCGAAACCGGCTCATTGCTCTCTAAGTATTTAGGCGGCGCCAATGGTGTGGATGGCGAAACTCGCATTCGTTCCCTCAATATGATCAGCGATCTAACGACACGCGAATTTGGCGGTTACCACGCAGTGTTAGCGATACATGCCGAAGGATCATTAGAAGCGGAAAAACTTATGATTTCTCGCTCCTACGATCCACAACGCGTTTTGGATTACGCCAAAACTTTGGCTGGCATCAAAAACTAAATCGGTTTGGCGAAATCAATACGAATCGAAATCGAGAAATTCGAATTCGCCGAGTTCAAATTCGGCGGGCGTGAACGATCCGAACGAATGCAAAACCAAAGATAATGGTGACGGCATAAATCGTTCCGGTAAAGGCACACCATGGTGGCCAACTGCAGGATTACGCCCCCAATAAACCGCGAAGGGCGCCCGATGAAACCTCCCCACCACCGCCGCTAAGCGCCCGAGTGGAATATGCACGTTCGGTTTTTTCACAAACACTTTCAAAATTGGCGCCACCGGCAGTTTGGCCACCGTCGTGCGCGTGGAAATCACCACAACCTCATCGGATTCATGAATGGCGTAACGGAATGTCGGTCGCGCTAAACGCCATTGTAAAAGTTCTTTCGTCCATACCGGCGCATAATCGGCAGAACTGGCCCGCATGAATTCGTCGTTAGCCCCGCTTAGCGAAAGCGGCTCAATGCCCTGGTCGGCAAAATGCCATGAACGAAATCCACTCGTCTTTCCCAATGAGGGAACAAGACGCGCCGGCAACGGTTGCAACCCTCTCCAACCCAACGCGCTCACCATTCGCGGCGCTGAGTTGGCGTTGGCGATTCCTAAAATGCCGTCATACCCCAGTTGTTGTCCGCGGCTATAAGAATCTTCAACACAACGACGGAATGTGCCCGATCCACGAAAGTCGGGATCCACCGCGAGATCAACACCGATACCGAGTACGAGATCGGATTTTCCGGGCGCGCGAAAACGCTGCGGAACTAGGGCGTAATTAGCGGCGCGTACATCATCAACCGAAACTTGGCCGATGGCTGCTTCGCCAACGGGATTGTCGCGGTAATACCACTGCAAATACTCATCGCTGTAGAAGCCCGCGTGGGGAAATACTTTCTGCAAAAGACGCACGAGCGGTGTCCACTCAAGCGATGCCGATGAATCGAAAGGCGCGTGTTCATTCATAACGACGTAGAAACTGCTTCAGCCTTCGCTGCTTCTTTGGTCTCTCGACGTTTCCACCAAAGCCATAACGCTTCAGCCGTAATGGCCGCAAACATCACCACGCTTACTTCCGCCGCCGTTCGGTAGCGAGTGATACCGAAGGCGGTTGCGGCGGTAAATGTTGCCAATACCGCCCAGAGTCCAATAACTAACACGGGCTGTTTTCGACGCCAAGTAATGACTGCGCCCGCAATCGCCGCGGGCGCCAACACGACGTATTGCCAAAAACCTAACCAAGCGGCAAAACCAGGCCGTCCTTCAACAATGTCAGTGCGAATCTGCCAAACCGGTGCATACACACCCCACATCCGCGCAATTCGCGCTGGCACCACCACAGTTACTAAACGTTGGGTGTTGCCACGGATGTATTCCATGGCTCGTTCGCGCACCACAACATCGCGTTGTGATTCATCCAACAATTCACCGTTCGGTCCATATGGCATCGGGCTTCCGCATTCCAAATGCCAAAAACCGATCTTCTCGCCGTAATAGGTCTCATAACAATTTGCTTGCACTAAGACCGTTCCCGATCCATCGGAGAGCGTGACAAATTCTTCCAGCGCAATGTTGTTACGAATGATCCACGGTGCAACCGTTAGCAAACCAATTAGTCCAGCAATGGCTGTGCGAATGAACCGCTCTTTCCAACTGAGCGATGATCGCCACATCACCACAATCACCACGATGGGCAAGAAAAGAACAAGTTCGGCGCGTGAAAGCGCAGCAAAGGCGGCGACAAATCCAAGCCAGGCTGCGTTGGCCCGTGTGGGATTTCGCCAAAAATGTAAGCCAACCAACGACGTTAAAAAGGCAAAGAAAATAGCGGCCGTTTCGGAAAGAACGAGTCCGTCATTAATCCAGATATTGGCGTAGACCGCGGTAAGGATCGCCGCGATATAGCCAATGTTTTTGTTACGCCAATAGCGACCTAAATATCCCGCCAAAATGATTGAACCCGCGCCTAAAACGGCCGAGGCCAATTGATGGGCGCGCACCGAGTCGAGCCCAAAGAACGAGAACACTGCTAGATAAGTGACATAAACCGGTGGATGACCAGCCGTTGGTTCACTATGACCAACCGGTGTGATGACTTCAACCACCTCACCGTTCGCCAACGTCACATTGTCTTTATTGCCAAGGTTGTAGCGATAGGGATCGATATAACCCTCACCATTGGCCAACAAGTTGGCACCGTGGTGGTAGTAGTACGCGTCGCCGCTAACCGATGAGGGCGCAATGGTGAAAATAAAAACGACGCGCAATAGCAAACCGGCAAGTGCGATCGCCATGATGATGGCGGCAAAACGTGAGGGTGGCCAACGCAATGAAGTTTTCATGACTCACTAACG
>CAYOHV010000097.1:0-6173 GCA_964403825.1 uncultured Bifidobacterium sp.
AGAATGCACGGCCGGTGCATTGCGCGCGCTGTCGCCGGATGTTGACACTGTCACTCGTGTTGGTCGCTTAGCGGATGATCGCGATCTAGCGTCGTGGAACGCCATCATCCAAGGCACCAAACAACCAGCCAAGAAATAAGACCAAAAGTTGTATCGAAAAACTACGGAGCAAAAATGAGCAAGGTTGCCGTTGTTACGGGCGCAAGCCGAGGAATCGGAAAAGGCATCGCCGTTGAACTAGGAGCGAAAGGTTTTACGGTGTACGTCACTGGGCGCACTGTTGAACCGGGAGCAATCCCAGGAACAATCGGCGAGACGGTGGCCGAAATTAATGAACTGGGCGGCACCGGTATTGCGGTGGCCTGTGATCATCACGATGACGCGCAGGTGCGTGCATTTTTTGAACGAATCGCATCGAAACAAGATCACATTGATGTTTTGGTGAACAACGTGTATTCCGCGCCCGATTTAGTTCCGTGGTTAGGAAAGAAATTCTGGGAACTGCCGATTGACGCGTGGGATCAGGTCATCAATATTGGAACTCGTTCGCATTATGTGGCCAGTGTGTTGGCGGCGCCATTGTTGTTAAACGGTGGTCGTTTAATCGTCAATGTTTCGTCATCTGGTTCGCAGTCCTATGGGCACAATGTTCTTTATGGCGCCGGCAAAGCAGCCCTCGACAAGATGACCTCCGATATGGCCCATGAACTTGCCGGTACTTCGGTGAGCGTGGTGTCGCTGTGGCCGGGTCTGGTACGCACCGAACTTTTGGAACTGGGCGCAGTCACCGAGGGTGACCAGACCTATCTGGAACTTCCCGGCGAGGGCCGTTTGGATCTTTCTGGTGCCGAATCGCCAAGATTTTTGGGTCGGGCCGTGGTGGCGCTCTATGAAAGCGACGATCTTGAGGCCCGCTCGGGACGAGCGTTCCGCTCAGCCGATTTGGCTCGAGAATTGGGCTTTACCGATCTTGACGGCACGATTCACGAAGTTCTGCTAAGGCAGCACTGAGCCGTTTTAAATCACATAACCCCAGTTCAGAGGCCTTTATATGGGTCTTTTGGCGTGTTTTGGGGTAATAGTCCACCCGCCTTTTGGCAGGTGGGGTGAGCAAACTAGGCTGGGGTCTCTCATGAAGCGGCTGGCAGTAAGTCTCGGGTTAGTTGTTGCTGCTCTGGCGGCGTCGTTGACGCTTCGTCCGGCCGGTGCGGTGACCATTGCGGAAAAACGGGCCGAGGCCGCAGAAATCTCAGCGCGACTGGCTGGTCTTGATGAACAAGCCATGCGTATTAACGGTCAATACGAGACCGCCAATTATGAATTGCTGCAACTCCAAGAGAAGATTGCCGCTACTCGGGCCTATATGGAACAAACCCGTCGGGAAGCCGATACGGCCCGCACCGAAGTTCGCACCTACGCCATTAACGCTTATTCCAATGGTGACCGTGATTCGACCATTGACGTTGTTTTGTCATCGGAGCCCGGAACCGGTGTGCAACGGCAAATGTATTTAGAGACGTTGTCGGGCAATCGTCAAGATCTCATTGATCGTCTGCGCGCCGCAGAACAACGCGCCGGTGAAGATGAAAAAGCATTGGCCGTTTTGGAACGCGATGCACAAGGCAAAGTTGATCAAATCGCTGAATTGAAACGCTCCGCCGATGCGGCGGCGGCTGAAGTCCGGGCGCTTAACAATCGTGTTCAAGGCGAACTGCGTGCGCTTGTTGAAGAAGAAAACCGTCGTCGGGCCGAGGCGGCAGCACGCGCCGCAGCGGGTCGTGGCTTCACCGGTGTGGTGAACAACAATGCGCCGAACCCCGGTGGCGGAGCAGCCGGTGCCATTGCGGCCGGTAAAACCAAAATCGGCGCTGGTTATTCGTGGGGCGCAGCTGGTCCTGACGTTTTTGATTGTTCGGGATTTGTGATGTGGGCCTACCGCCAAGTGGGTATTTCCTTGCCGCATTATTCCGGCGCTATGTATCGCAGCACCGTGCGTATTGCGCAATCGCAATTACAACCGGGAGATTTAGTGTTCTGGGATCCCCAAGGTTGGAGTGGTGAACCTTCAGGTTCGCAGCATGTGGCGATTTATATTGGCGGCGGTCAAGTCATTCACACCGCAAATGGTGTGAACATCACGTCAATGATCGGATGGTGGAGTTCTAATCCGCAATCGGGTTACGGACGTATTGCTGCCCGCTAGGAAAAATCAATACCGCGATAGTTGTCGTTGGCGATTTCATCGCATTGTTCGCGATAAGGACCGACACCACCGAGATAGGGCATGAAAATGCGCGGCTTACCGGGAACATTGGCGCCGAGATACCAACTGTTTCCTTTGGGGTAAAGCGTGAAGTCGCTGATCATGTTGACGAGCGAAACCCATTCCGTTTGCGGTTCAAGTTGGGGATTGAAAACCCGGAAATTTTTCGCCCGCATCCAAGCCATGAGATCAGTCGCCCATTCCACATGTTGTTCAATACTGACCATCATGTTGGTGAGCACGGAAGGGCTTTGCGGCGCCGTAATCATGAACATATTGGGAAAATCATGGGCGGCAATTCCCATGAATGTCTGGGGTCCGGCTTCCCAGGCTTCAGAAAGTTTTTGCGATACACCGGTGATGATGGGTCCCAAAAGGGGACCAGTCATGGCGTCGAATCCCGTGGCGAAAACAATTACGTCGACATCATAAGTTTGCGCGCTGGTTTGGATGCCCGCGGCGACAATGCGTTCAATCGGAGTGGCACGCAGGTCAACTAACGAAACGTTGTCGCGGTTATAGGTTTCGTAATAGTTGGTGCCCAAACAAAGTCGTTTCGTGCCGAGAGGATACGAACGCGGACAAAGTTTTTCGGCGACATCTTGATCTTTGACAATGGAGCGAATGCGATTACGCAAATATTCCGCTACGACCTCATTAGCGGTTTCGTCAATCATGACGTCGGTATAGGAACCTAAGAACGAAAACAACATTCCTTCGTTCCACGCGGCATCGAATTTTTCTTGGCGTTCGTCGTCGGATGCTTCCCACAGAGATTGCGTGGGCTGCGGTGAAATAACACCGCCATGCGAATAACGCTGAGCGTGTCGGTGCTGTCGATATGACGCTTTAATTTCGGCCACTTCGTCGGCATCGAGTTGTCGATTTTGAGCCGGAACCACGTAATTAGGTGTGCGTTGGAAAACAATTAGTTCGGCCGCCTCTTGCGCCAGCAGGGGAATGGCCTGCACACCCGATGAGCCGGTGCCAATTACCGCCACTCGCTTGCCCCGAACATCAACGCCGGAAGCCGGCCAATGTCCGGTATGCACGATGGTTCCGTTAAAAGTTTCGGCGCCTTCAACTTCAGGATTCTTGGCCTGTGAAAGTGCACCCACGGCCATGATGACAAATTGCGCGCGAATGGTTTCGCCAGAATCGGTTTGCACATGCCAAACATTGTCTTGCCATTGCAATTGGGTAGCGCGAGTGGAAAAGCGAATATCGCGACGCAAGTCGTAGCGGTCAGCAACATGGTTGGCATAGGCAAGGATCTCGGGTTGCGTGGCGTACTTCTCTGACCACTCCCATTCCTGTTCGAGTTCGGGATCGAATGAGTAGGAGTAGTCGATAGAGCGGATATCGCAGCGGGCGCCTGGATAACGATTCCAGAACCACGTTCCGCCGACATCACTGGCGGCATCAATGGCGAGGGCGCTAAATCCCATTTGGCGGCAGCGAATAAGCGAATACATGCCGGCAAAACCGGCACCGATGATCAATACCTCGACTTCGGTGGCTTCATGGCTCGGTGAAACTGAGTCCGAATTTTTTGTCATTGCGTTCCCCCTTGAAGCATTTCCTAGTCAATACTGGTAGACAACTGGCGGCAAGCGCCGAAAAAAGTTCGTGCCAACGGAGGGGGAGCCGTGACCACAGCTGAAACTCGACCATATATCAACTTGTTGGATCCGAAGTTCTACGAGGATCCTTATGAGGGGTATCAATGGCTGCGCGATAACGATCCGGTGTATTGGGATTCAATTCACAAACTGTGGGGAATCTCGCGCTACGAAGACATCGTGGCCATCGAAAAAGATTCGGCCCTCTACACATCGATTCATGGTTCACGTCCCGCTACAGATCAAACCGACGATACGTCGATGATCAATCGTGATGATCCGGATCATCAACAACAGCGAATGTTGGTGGCGCGTCAGTTCACACCGCGTGCCGTCAAACAAATCGAATCGCGTATTCGCCAAGTAGTGACTGAACTCATCGACAATGTCATTGAACAAGGTGAGTGCGAAGCGATTGAATCTTTGGCGTCGCCGCTGCCGGCAATTTTAATCGGCGAGAAACTTGGATTCCCGCCCGAACTCTGGCCGAAGTTGCGCGAATGGTCCGAAGTGACAATGTTCGAGTCGGGACAAAACCCGCCGGATGGTTCGCCGGCACCGATTTCGGAAAAATCGCAAACGGCGATTATGGAATTTTCGATGACGGTTTTGGACTTAATTGCACAACGGCGCGCCGAGCCGAAAGATGATCTCATTTCCACTTGGTGTCATACCGAACAGGGCGGACGCTTATGGAATGAAGGCGAAATTATTTCAGAATGTCTTTTGCTTTTAGACGGTGGGGCTGAAACCACTCGCACTGTGATCGGAACAATTATTCGCGAGTTGGCCTTGCAGCCGGATCAGCGTCAGATCCTTATCGATCGTCCCGAGGTTTTGGGCGAAACCGGCGTGGAAGAATTCATTCGTTGGGTCACACCAATTTTGAATATGCGTCGCACGGTCACAAAAGATCATGAGTTCCGCGGTAAAGAAATGAAAGCGGGCGATCAAATTCTGCTGATGTATTCATCGGCGAACAGAGATCCGCGTGTTTTCGACAATCCCGATACTTTCGATGTGACGCGTGAACACAATCACCATGTTTCGTTTGGTTTCGGAACACATTTTTGTTTAGGGGCATCGCTGGCCCGTATTGAAATCCGCGTGATGTTTGAAGAGTTATTAAAACGAATGCCGGATTGGCAATTGGCTCCAGGGGCTTCACCGAAGAAAATGGGGGCAACGTTCGCCGTGGCCTACGACGCCATTCCCATCGTCTTCACGCCGGGTAAGCGGCTGGGCTAACCAATGGCCTGAAATCCCAGCGCAATGGGGTTTTGGGGGCCAAACTAGGTAAATGAGTGAAACCACCAGCGGCGTTGCCGCCATCTCGCGCGGGCGGCGCGTTGCTATTTGGGTACTCGTTGTATTGGCCTCAATTCTCCTATTCGGCACGGCCTCCCAGGTGTGGGTGCGCCAGCAAGTGCTGAATACTGATCGCTGGGTCAAAGCCAGTAACGAAGTTTTGGCCAAGCCCGAAGTGCAAAGTGCATTATCGGCTTACATCGTCGATGAGATTTATTCCAACGTCGATGTAGCGAGTGAGTTAGAAGATCAACTTCCCGATGGTTGGAAAGGTCTCGCCGGAACAATCAGTGGTGCGCTGCGTCAGCCAGCCACCAATGGCGTTGAAGCATTGCTCGGAACCCAACGAGTGAAAAATATTTGGGACCGAGTTAATCGATCGGCGCATACAACGTTGGTCAACGTCTTAGAAGACAAAATGAAATTCGGTGAATCAAGTGACGGCAAAGTCGTTCTTGATGTAGGTGAAATTGTGCGTGTGGTAGGTGCCGATTTAGGTGTACCGAAAGCGGCGATGGACAAGATCCCGCCCGATGTTGGTCAGATCACGATTTTTGAATCCGATCAACTTTCAACTGTGCAAACGATCGTGAAGATCCTAAAGATCATGGGTCCGATTTTGTCAATCGTGATCATCACTCTTTATGGCATCGCCATTTGGTTGGCGCGTGGTCGACGACGTCTCACCGTGCGCAATATCGGTTGGGCCATCATCATCGTTGGCGTTTTGTTGTTGGTCTTCCGACGTTTAACCGGAAACATCATTTCCTCTGTAGTTGATAACCCCTCATATTCGTTGGCGATCAAAGTCGTCTTCGGAGTGGTGTCAGAGTTGTTGTTCTCCATGGCATGGATCATCATCACCTGGGGCATCATCATTGTTATCGGCATGTTGCTGCTTGGACCGTCGAAGGCTGCGCAATCAGTGCGTCGCGTGATTGCACCGGTGATGAACACCGAAACCAATGTGTTTTGGATCG
>CAYOHV010000098.1:0-1800 GCA_964403825.1 uncultured Bifidobacterium sp.
CATTTACTTGTACTGGAACTCATACCGTGACACAGGCTGATCTCGATGCAGGTTCGGTGCTGAACGAAGCATTGGTTTCGGCAACGACTCCCAATTCCAGCAACTACGTCACGAACTCACCGATCGTGACGACGCCAGTCACGCAGAATCCAGCAATCACCACAACCAAGACTGCAACGAGCACGACGGCCAAACTTTTAGGTGAAGCATTCACCTACCAAATCACGGCAACAAACACCGGCAATGTGACTCTCACGAATGTCACCGTTACCGATGCCAACGCCACGATTACATCGTGCACTCCAAGTGCACCGGCCTCGTTGGCTCCCGGAGCAGCGATTGTTTGCCAAGCGACACACGTCTTGACAGTGTCGGATCTGTTAGCGGGATCAGTTGTAAATGAAGCAACTGCTTCGGGCCAACCGCCTGGTGGTGGCAACCCTGTGACCGACAACAGCCCATCGGTCACGACCAACATCACACCTAACCCGAAATTGGATGCGGTGATTGAACCTGATGGTCCGCCGCCCACCCAACAAGGCCAGACCGGGCGCTACTTACTGCGTCTGCGCAACACCGGAAATCTGCGACTTCTGCAGGTAACACCTCAGGTCACCGGTGCAGTGATCGGTAACTGCACACCGACCGCGCCGGGAACACTCGATCCAAATGCCGAAATGGTTTGCGAAGTCACTCATATCGTCACGGCTCAAGATGTTGCCCGCGGCACCATCATTGTGAGCGGTTCGGGCACGAGCGTTACCGCAAACGGCACGCCCGTCGATGACGTCACCGGCGAACTTATTTCGCCGCTTACGCTTCCGGCTACCGGTTCCGACAGCATGACCTTGGCGTCATCGGCCCTATTGATCATTCTCGCCGGATTCGGTTTGGTGTTCATCACTCGCATCGCGACTCGACAAAAGTCGTAAATGTTCACATGGTCACGGCGGCAGGCATAAGACTGTCGCCGTGACACCTCTTTGGGCTGCGGCCTGCGGATACGGAGCTGCGGTCTTTTCCGTCATCAGTGCCTTCACGCAAGGCCGGCGCGTTGTGCGCGTTCGCTCAACCGATGGCATCGCAACCTGGTCGTGGATTTTGGCCTCGGCCAGTTCGATTGCCTGGTTGGCCTACAGCGTTAGTGTGCGATCACCACAACAAATTTTGGCCAACGGTTCATGGATGTTTCCCGTTGCGGTTTTCACTTGGTACAAACTCATTCCCAAAAGTCGCGTCGCTGCGCAAACCGGAATTGTTATTGCGATTGGGTTTTTAATTTTCATGCTCGGAATCGGAATGATTGCGAAGAACGTACCTGGTTGGTTTGGAATGGTTTTTTCTCTTTCGATGACCACTCCACAAGTCATCTACACATTGCGTCATGGTCGGGGCCCCGGAATTTCTCTTCCGGGATGGGTGTTCCTAACGTTTTCGTCATTTCTATGGCTGATGTATGGAATTGGCGCGCAGGAATTGCCCGTCGTCTTTAATACTTCAATTGGAACATTGCTCGCGCTATGTGTAGTGATCGCACTCATACTTGATCGCTCACCACAATCGGAAATAACCGAAGAAAAACTTGAATTAACTGACGACCGAAAATTGTTGTGACAATCGCTTGCGATACAACTTGCCGGCATCGCTACGAGGAAGTTCCTCAACAAAGAAAATTTTGCGCGGTGTCAGTTGGCTCCCAACATTGGCACGACAAAATTCGGTAATACGTTCCGCCGTGGCTTGATCAGCGCTTCCTTTCGCGATCACTGCAGCCACCAAGATTTCGCCGAGATCCTCATC
>CAYOHV010000098.1:1900-6107 GCA_964403825.1 uncultured Bifidobacterium sp.
GGTACAAAAAATGCATGAGATATTTCGTAACGTTCAATGAGTTGCAGCGCTTGTTCCGCATCAAACTTCGGCATAAGCACAACGCCCACGCCGGCACCCAGAGGCCATTCGCAACAGATGCGGCTTGGACCCGAGTGATACAGCGGTGCCGGACAAAGAATTTTGTCGCCGCGGGCCGGATCCATACCGAACATTCCCACCATGGCTGCGCCCACCGCCGATGTTGTTTCACTCGATGTTTGCGCCGGCTTCACACCTTTTGGCCGTCCGGTGGTGCCGGACGTGTAAATCATTTGTGTGCCGCGGTTACGTATTGGCGACTCACCAAATTGGCGACCCTGCTGCAATGCTTCATTCCAATGAAGTGAACCCTGCACTGAATCGCCAATAGCGATGAACAATCGATCATTGCGTTTTGCAGGCAAAAGGCGCGCAAACTGATCTTCAAATAGAACAGCCCGCGCTTTGCAATCATTGATGACGTAATCAATATCATCGGCTTCAAGGTGCCAATTAATAGGTACGAAAACGAGACCGGCTCGCAATGCAGCTTGATAGGTGATCAACCATTCCGGACGATTGGTGCACAACAATGCAATGACATCACCTTCATTCAATCCCGCCGCAACCAACGCCGACGCTAACTGCTCACACGCGCGCTCAAAGTCGGTGAAGGAGAGTTGCTCTTCACCGTAAATAACTGCGGGGTGATTGGGATACTTCTCGGCAACTACGGAAAGTTCTCGACCAAAGGGAGCCAAGTTGCCGTCGTTCATGCGATAACTCAAAACACCCCCACCGCGCGCATTTTTTACTAGTTCGTCGCTTCGATTGGCTCGATCCCCAGCGACTGCAACAATTCCAGCACACGTTGACGTATCTCGTCTCGAATTCCACGCACGGGGTCGAGGCCCAAGCCTGCTGGATCGGCCAAAACCCAGTCCTCATAACGTTTTCCAGGGAAAATCGGGCACGTATCACCGCACCCCATTGTGATCACTACATCCGATGCTTTAACGGCGGCTTCATCGAGTTTTTTCGGGTGGGCCCCACTGGCGGAAAGATCGATACCAACTTCAAGCATTACCGAGACAACCGCGGGGTTGAGGGTATCGGCGGGTGCACTTCCGGCAGAGCGGACAACGACATTGTCACCGCCTAACTGTTGTAGAAATCCAGCGGCCATTTGCGATCGACCGGCGTTATGAACGCAAACAAAAAGTACTTCGGGTTTCATGGTCATTTTTTCTCCGACATAAAGAAAAAGCGAATAAGTGCGACGGCGATAACAAGACCAACAAGTTGAGCAGCGATAAACATCGGCACCGATGACGGGGCAATGCCGGCGAATGAATCAGAAAGCGAGCGAGCAATTGTTACTGCCGGATTGGCAAAACTTGTCGACGACGTAAACCAATACGCCCCGCCAATCCACGCTGCTACCGCAAACGGAACGACATTGGCTTTTCCGGTCCGGACGCAACCGTGAATCACTAATAACAGCGTTACCGTCGCGACAACTTCCGACAGCCATAATGCCGGCGACGATCGGTCTTTCGTTGAAAATTCAATTGCTGGAAGTTCAAACATCAGATTGGCAATCACTGCGCCAACACACGCGCCGATTGTTTGGGCGACGATATAAACACCGGCATCTTTCCATTTCACTGTTCCAGTGAATTTGTCCACCAGTGTGACGATGGGATTGAAATGTGCACCCGAAACTGCGCCGAACATCAAAATAAGAGCTACGAGCGCACCAGCGGTTGCGAATGCATTTTCCAAAAGTTGTAAGCCGACATCATCAGGCGAAAGTTGAGTCGCCATAATGCCGGATCCAATGACCGCCACAATTAACAGACCGGTGCCCACAGCCTCGGCCAGCGCTCGGCGTGGTAGCGAAAGATGGAGAGCACCGGTACCGGTCTCTACCTCATCAAGTAATGACTCGGCGGCGTCGCCCGTTGATTGATCCATTGCCTAAACCCTTATCTCCTCACCCACTTTTAGCCGAGGAAAATGAATGCCCGATGGACTTTAGGGAAACTCTGCTTTACCAACGCTGAATTCGATGAAAAGTGGCCCGATTAATGGCCGGATCGAGCATCGAAAGACGAGCCGTAATACGGTCGCAGCGTGTCAATTCGGGCTTTTCTCCAATCCACCTCTCCTAATGGAGAGTGGTCACCGTCCATTCGCTTTCTCAACAAGTTCCGCTTGCAGTGGGTCGTCACGGTTCAACTTGTTGTCACCATGCTCATGGTGGGCATGATCTGGACCATTCAACTTTTGCATTACGAGTTGTTCCCACTTGTCGGCGATGACGCGTGGCAAACCTATGAAAAGGCCCATGTCGACAAAATCGGTGACATTTTGGCGGGCCCATGGTTAATTGAAGGGCTTTGCGTTTTAGTGCTGCTGCTGGCAGCTAACAAGCGATTTCGAATCCTCGCCTTCGTCAATGCCTTCTTAATGCTTTTCATCCTCATCGATACCACGGCATTTTCTGCTCCGGCGCATGGCGTCTTATTAGATGGATGGGATCAGCAAACCTATGACGAACTTATGGTGGTAAATCTGATCCGCGCTCTTCTCTGGACAGCCAAGGGTGCAGTGGCAATTTGGATGATGGTTGAAATTCTTCGTCGCAGAGAAATCAGTAATTGAATTCGACGTGTCCATCACCTTTAAAAAGCATTTGGTCATAACCCTGTTTGTAACCAAACACCGTTGAAAGTTCTGGTCGTCCGAACGACAAGTACAACGTGCGCCGACCTTCTCCACCGCCGTTGGGCGGTGGCGCCGCATGCAACGCATCGGGAAAATGCAATGTGATATCTCCCGGTTCTGCATGCACGGTCACCACTGGCAATGATGAAAGTTGATCCTTCGTGGGACGAGGCACACAAGCAAGATGCGAACCGGCGAGGAATTTCATTTCACCCGAATGTTCGTTCATCGCTCGGATTTGAACGCCAATATGTAATGACGGGCAAAGCACAGGATGACCGCCGAGCCCGCAATCAACATGCCACGGCAAATCTGTTAGTCCACCGGTAACGCCCGGATTTTTCACCACGGCGAAATGTCCGTTGCCAATTTCCGGATGCGGAACAAACGACTGATCTACTTCATTTACTAGTGATTGCATTCGGTCATCAGATTCAAGGCCAGCAAAAAGTTCAGAAAGAAGACTGGTGTAATGAAGTTGGCAAACACGATCATCACCAGCGGCACCCTGCACCCACCACGATTGTCCGTCGCTGGGAGACGCAAGGGCCGTTAATCGATCAATCTCTTTATCAAATGCTTCAACTTCTGCCGGCGAAAAGACATTCCGCACAACGGCAAAACCAAAAGCATGCAAAAAATCAGCAATTTCAACCGTTGACGACGATCCCCAAATGAAGGCTGTGTCGAGGACATCAGTTGGTACTTGATTCGGATCGTAAATAGGACGTTGCGAATAAAGCGAGCGAAGCACCGGTTCCCATGCATCGAATTGTCCATAGTCGCCACGTCGAAACGAAATCATTTGTTGAATCTGCAAACCTGGCGCCGTTAAATATTCGCTAGCAAAAGCAGCAAACGCCGCGTCATTCATTTCGATAACCGTCACTGCATCATTCGCTAATGACATTTCAATTCCTACAACGCCATTAACCAATCGATACGTCACAGCTTGGTTGTTAGGCAAACAAAATGCCAATGGTTGCAGATCCCCAACTAACGGACTCTCAACGCGAGTTTGTTGCCGCTGGAAAAGTTGTTCGTGAAAGCGCCCGAAGTCGATTGACGGAATAGTCAATGCCATTTCGTCATAGTAGTGAAGCGAAAGATTTCGTGCCGATTAGTCGCGAATCGTTGGGGGCAACGAAGAATTGCGCATAGCGTCGGCCCACGGGTAGTGCAATTGCGTAATCCGCTCGAACGCTCCGAACAGAACAATGGTTGCAGTCGAACCTTGAAGATGATTTCCAATTTGTTGTTGTCGTTCGATGAGGTCACCTTCAACAAAAAAGATTTGCATGGTCACGTTCTCCTGCAAACGAGATGCCAACGCCCAAACTGCATTTACGCCAGGCAAAGTTGATGATTGCAAAACCTTTTCACTCTCGTTTGCATTTTCATCTCGACATTGACGAACAATGATTCCGGTATGACCCATAAACGGCACATCAACGGGCGGACACTTTGTTGCCGCCGC
>CAYOHV010000099.1:0-6030 GCA_964403825.1 uncultured Bifidobacterium sp.
AGGGCTTGATTCGGATTGGCCGGCAGTTCGGTTAACGGCTCAGCAATTTCTGCCACCGTGGGACCGTACTTATCGGCATAGGGCTGCAACGCTTTCATATCGAAGTTGTAGAACTCCGCTGCGTTACCAGCAAGAATTTGTTGGATTTGTTCAGGCTTGAGATGACCCATGACCTGACGGATGTGTTCACGAGTGAACGGATGCGTACCTTCCTCATGCGGATAGTCGCTTCCCCACATCATCTTTTCGATTCCAACAACTTCGAGACCAGCTTTGATATCGGCCGGCGTCGGTTGGCTAATTCCCACCCAACAGCTCTGGTGGAAGTATTCGGTTGCCGAACGAGGAGGAATGGTTTCACCTTCGAAACGCATTTCGCCCACTTTTTGTGAACGCATTCCGTTCAGCAATCCATCCATGCTTTCCAAAAGCGGCGGGATCCACGCACAACCTGTTTCGGTGATGGCGAACTTCAACTTCGGATGCTTTTCAAACACACCCGCCAACACCATGTGCACTAACGGACGCTGTGAGTAATAAGGAATCTCCAAGAAATGCACTAATGGCATTGCCGGAGCCGGTTCATACTTCGGACCACCGGTGCCCGAGTGCGCGTTCACGGGAATGTTGTTTTCGGCGCAAGCGGCCCACAACTCGTCATAATCCGGGTGATAAAGCGGCTTGATCCATGTTGCTGTCGGAGGAACGGCGCCAATCAAGACACCGCCACGAAGACCGTTTTCTTTGCACCAAAGTGCATCAGCAATTGCATCGTCAACGTTGTTCAAAAAGATTTGACCAATACCGGCGCGACGTTCGGGCGCCTTGTTGACGTAGTCGACCATCCAACGGTTATGCGCCTGAATACCGGCGTGACGATGTTCGTATTCGTCATCAGTTGGCGGTTGCGCGAAGAGCACGAAGTTCGGGAAGAACGGAGGAACAGTGTTGGGGTAAATAACTTCCGCTACAACACCATCTTCGAACTGATCTTCATTGCGTCGATCGTTATCCCAGTTACGGATACGAAGATCAGTATCTTTCAGATCCTTAAATGGGTTCTTGTACTTGTTACGCCACGCATCAAAATCGTCGCGGTACTTAGGATCAAGAAACTCGCGATATTGAGCATGACTTCCGCCGGCATGTGTATCCGACGAGATGATCACATAATGATGATCGGGACCGAGCATCGTGTTCTCCTTCTCCTAGCGGTGTGAAACACCCCTAGACCTCGTGGCCATGAGACCAAGTATCTGATTGGCCACCGAGTGGATCCGAAAGCCGGATTACCTAAGCGGCCCGAGCCCTTTGCCAAGAACTCTTGACTCGATCATAACTGAAACAACACCGCTCTACTCGCATCCAGGACAAAAAATTCTGCCGCCTCTCCGACCCCAGATTTCGAATCCAAAAAAGGGGCGTTTAGCCCTACAAACCCTTGGGGCGGTTCATATAACGGCCCTCGGTGGGGCTATAGAACCAGCCACCGCCGGCCTTGGTTCCGCCGTCGGTGGGAATGTTGTGACCGGTCACAAAGGCCGACAAATCGGAGGCCAAAAACAGCGCCACCCGAGCCTGATCTTCGGGCCAACCCATCCGTCCCACCGGCGCCCATGACGGCCATAAATGCTCGTACCCCACTGACGTACCGATGTAATCAACTTGCGACGTCTGTGTGAGGTCGGGTCCAACACCGTTTACTCGCACGCCATAGCGACCCACACCAACAGCAAGGTCAGTGGTGAACTTCGCCGTTGCTGCTTTCAGCGCGCCATAGACAGGATCACCGGGATAACCACGCATTGCTTCCACCGAATGGAAATTCACAATCGATCCGCCGCCACCTTCAATCATGGATTCCAGAAATACGCGCGTTACCGCTAGAGCCGGCCAAAAATTGAAATCGAATTGATGTTTCCACGATTCGGGTGAGGATTCGCGATAGCGCACCATCGGGCGATAGTCGCCAACGTTGTTGATCAACACTTGAATATGCGTGTGTTCATCTAAAACAGCGTTGGCAACATCATTAAGTTGATTCCAATCGCGCACATCACATTGCCGAAATGTGGCGCGGCCGCCATTGGCACGAATTTCACTGGCGGTTGCTTCGCCGGACTCTGCATTGATCTCGAGGATCTCGACAATGGCGCCATGTTCGGCGAACAATCGTGAGATCGCTCCCCCAATGCCATCGCCCCCGCCCGTAACAACCGCGACGCGTCCGTCTAAAAGACGAGACCAATCGGGAATTTCCGGCGGTAATGGATACGGGTTTTGCGCGTCAGTCATGCCCCCATACTGGCACCCTGATTACTCACCCGCATTCTGGTTGAGGGAGATGAATTGTTCCGCTTGGTATTACGCAAACACCGGCGGTTTGAACGAATGGGCGCGATCGGTCTGTCGAATCCACGGGAAACGGTAGGGCTCAAGGCCAGGCACAACAACGCGCACGACGGAAATCTCAAACTGCTTTCCTAATTCCAATTCACGAGCGAAGGCATACTCGATACCTAAGCGACGCAAACCATCAAGCAACTGCTGCACGTCTCCATGGAAAAAACCAGTGGAACGATCAGGGATGTCGTTTACCGACACCATGCGCTTAGGAATATCGAAAGCCTTGGTGCCAAACACATCACTACGACGCAACGCTTGGAAACTGCCGCGCAATAAATCGTCACGTGCACCGGCGACGAAAATTGTGCGTGCTTGCACGGCTTCGGTGACGGCGCGGATCATGGCGATTTCTGGATCGAGATGGCAGCCGTACCCTTTGTACATACCAACACCACCATTACGTTGATAGACGTAGGCAGTGCAGGTAGGAATTTCACATTCAGTGGGATTCCACCAAATAACGGGTTCACAATCGGCTCGTCGCACTTGTTCGATGATGTTGCCGATGATCTCTCCTTCAATGGTGTCGAGATCAACTTCTAGAGCCGGTTCGCTGTTCGCCGAGGTCACTGCGATGGTGTACGCAACTACGGCAAATGAAATGCTGAACGCAAGCCCAATGGAAAGTGCAAACTTCCATTGCAAACTAAGGCGATAGCGGTATCGCCTCGCTTTTCGCATCCCTGCATATTCCTCGTCGACCAAACCATTTGGCTGTGGTTTTTCACTGTTCGTCCTTGAAGACGAAACGTTCCCTTCTGAATCTTTCGTCGGGGCTCGGAGTCCACTTGTCATGGTGATGCCAATCCTTTTTCACCGTCCGTCATTGTTGGTTGACCGATGAACGGCGAGTTCAAACCTTTTGAGTACCAGTTGGGTGAATTCTTGTGAGCGAGCCGATAATTGTCTCGTTCATTGATAGTAAAAATACTAGCAGACCTGCTAGGTTGAATTTCGGTCGCCTCGCAAGAGACCCCAAAGCCGAACACCACCCATCGATTTTTAGGTTTCTCATGAATAAAAAGAAGCAGTTGATTGACCGCAGTCCCCTTGACGGAATTGGCCGCCAATTGCTGGTTGATCTTGCGATTCAAACATTGGCGGAGAGTTCCCCTTCTCGACTCAATTCCGCCGAACTCTGCGCGCAACTCGGGGTAACGAAATCACTGGTGAATTTTCATTTCGGCAATAAAGACGGACTGTTGGCCGAAGCCATCGCCACGGCCTATGAGGATCTCGTCAGCCAATTGGCATCGGTGGCATCGCGTACAAATCTCACACCGTTTTCGCGCTTGTTGGTATTCGTTGATACGCAATTTGAATGGACGTTGCGGTTCCGCGGAATTGCCGCGCAAATTCTCTTTCCTGAGGAATGGTTGCTTTCCAAGAAAAGAAGTTCGGCACAATCACAACGGATTGCCCAGGCAAATATTCAATATCAACGTCTCTTACGCGATGTCGTGGGATCGGCTGCGTTTTATTTGAATCCCGATCGACCGGGAGCCGAACTTGCACCAATTGAAAGTGCCCTCGTGCAATGGCTGACCTTTGGCTTTTCCGCCTGGGCCGCCGGAAACCGTATTGCCGTGGAATCAGTGGGTATGCGTGAATTCATCAGCGAAGCCCGCGCGCGTTTCCACCGCGTCATCGAAATGATCTTGCGCAGTGATGACTAAGCGCCAGCTTTTCGTCAGCTGAACTTTTATTTGGCGCCGTCAAGGATGTCGGTGAAGCCGAACTGCGTATGCGGTCCCATAATGATCTGCTCGAAAATTCCGATACCGGTTTTACCTTCGAGAGTTGCTTTTGCAATGTGATGAACATGCTGGTGGGTGAAGTCCGTTGGTTCAATATCGGCAATCGCCCATTGTTCGCGACCGAGCTCTAACTCGCCATGCCACACACCGTGTCCCCAGGCAGGATTCATATAACCAAGAGCAGTCATATCGAATCGTCCCAGCGATTCGATTTCCATCGTCACCGTGCGGCCATCTTCGGTAAGCAAATCAATTTCGGCACTGGTTATCCAACGAGTGCCTTTTTTAAAGGTCAACCGTTGACCAATGGGATCAAAACGCGTAACGCTTTCATCTTCTAAAGAGACCGTTTCCGGAACAGGCGAAACAACGGCGATGCGATGACCATCGGGACGCCAAAACTGACCGCCGGGACGTTGAAACCAACCGGCAACGACGCATTCGTCGTCGAAATGAATGGGCGACCAGAGCCATGCATTCGGCGGGTTAGAACCGGGGCGCCCCGGTGCCGGCGTTCCCACAGGACGCACACCCCACGAACGATCGCGAATACCAACGGTGTCGGCAAAGGTGAATTCAGTGCGATCACCATCGACATCAATCCAACCTTGCCAATGCCCGAACTGCATATAGCGAGCCATATCAATGATGGTGTGCGGACCATCGGTCATCACTGTGTGATCTTCTAGAAGTGCGCCCACGCGACTTTGCCAAGTGAACTCACAAGAAATTCCGGTTTCATTCGGCTCGACGCGGTAGCGCAAAGAGCGGAACGGTTCGAGAATTTCAATTGAAACCGGACCCACGCGCAGATCGCTCGGATCTTCGGGCGCCCGACATGAAGCATGGAACGCATACTGCTGGCCGTTTTTCATAATTGAAACGGACGAATCTTGTACCTGCAGGTTGTGATAGCGGCCAAAGGCCATTTCAATTTGAAAATCACCATTGCGATGAGTGATGCCAAACCAGTAACGACCATAGGAATTGCGGTCGCTGGTGCCGGATAGAGAAATTGGTTTTGGTACCTGATGAATTGGAAACTCATCGAGTGATGTCAGCGTCATTTCAATTCTCAGCTTTCACTTTAAAAAGGTTCGGGAAGCGCATCGGCCATATCGCGCAATTTGTTTTTGGCGATTTTTTCCAATGTGGCGCGCGGGAAGTCATCAACAAAATAAACCGCTCGCGGGCGCTTGAAATCGGAAAGATTGGCGTTGCACTTTTCTAAAACGGCGGCTTCCAATTCGTTATCGGCCGGTGCATTCGGGCCTTTAATAACAAATGCCACCGGAACAACATCAAGCATCGGGTGACTGCGGCCGACAACAGCAACATCGCCGACACCCGGAACGGTGCGACATAAATCTTCAACTTCCTTGGATGAAACGTTTTCGCCGCCCACCTTCAACATGTCTTTATCGCGCTCGGTGTAGAAAATTGCTCCCCCATCACCCATACGCACCATGTCGCCAGTTTTGAACCAACCATCATCAGTGAAGGCTTTGGCGTTGGCATCGGGATTGTCGAGGTATTCCAAGAACAATTGAATGCCGCGGGTTCCCCGCAACCACAATTCACCGACGCGACCATCGGTAAGAATTTCATTGGTTTCCGGATCGACAATCAATGTTTCGTAACCCGGTGTGGCTTTACCCAATGAACCGGGCGGAATATCGCCATAAAGACCGGAACGCGTTGCATGTGTAACGGTCTCGGTCATTCCGTAAGCCGCTAACACTTGACAACCAATAAGTTGTTCAAGCGGCGGCGCCACCGCACCAAAGACGGCCGCTCGCAATTTGTTTTCCGGAATGGGTTGACCTTGAACGGCCAAATACACAAACGGAATTAACGAGATATGACT
>CAYOHV010000100.1:0-5936 GCA_964403825.1 uncultured Bifidobacterium sp.
CGTACACCCGATGGCCCGTTGCCATTTCAACGCGGGGGAATGGGCGACCATCCAACAGGAAGTTCTGCTTCGGCTGCTGTTTGCGCGGCGTTGGTGCATAAGGAACGCACTGGAAAAGGTCAATTAATTTCCACGTCGTTGTTGCGACAAGGCGCGTACACAATTGGTTTTGATCTTTCGATCACTCTTGGTTGGGGTGATCACATTGGAATTGGTAAACGCGAAACCATGGGAAATCCGGCGATGAATAACTACACCGCCGGAGACGGAAAACAGTTCTGGTTAATCGGACAAGAAGCGCATCGACATTGGGGACCGCTTTGTCGAGTTGTGGGACACCCGGAATGGGAAACGGAAGGTCCGTATTCAACGCCTCTCGGTCGACGCGAACATGCGGAACAACTTATTGCCGAACTCGACGCAATTTTCGCCAGTAAAACGCGCGATGAATGGGCGGAAATTTTCGACACCGAACCAGATATGTTCTGGGCGCCGGTGAACGAAATTGATGATGTCTTAATTGATGAACAAGTGCACGCTGCCGGCGTTTTCGTTGAAGTACCGGAAGAAAACGGATCGGCAATGCGTATTGCTAGTCCTTCAGATTTTTATGGCACACCGTGGGCGCCGCGTGCGGGTGCGCCGAAGTTGGGCGAACACAGTGATGAAGTTCTGTTGGCGATGGGTAAAAGCGAAACGGAAATCAATCAGTTGAAAGAAAAAGGAATCGTGGCATGACCGGTTATGACCCACGCTTGCGACCGCAACAACAAACGCCGGCTTTCGATGCGTTCACAATCCAACGCGCAGAAGTAGCCGATGGACTTTCCCTTGCCTATGTGCATGAAGGCAAAGGTGGATTCCCTTTGGTTCTTCTGCATGGCTATCCGGAAACAAAACGAATTTGGTGGCGCAATATCGAACCGCTGGTTGCTGCCGGATTTGAAGTCATCGTTCCTGATTTGCGCGGACATGGCGATTCCGATTTTTCGCCAACCGACACCTATGACTTAGTGACGTACAGCCGCGATATCTACGCGTTAGCGCATGATGTTTTGGGTCATAAAGAAGTTGGACTCGTCGCCGGCGATGTTGGTGGCGTGGTTGCTATTGACATGGTGCATCGTTATGAAAATTTTGTGCGCGGCCTTTGTTATTTCGATACCGTCCCGCCGCTTTTGATTGAGCAATACGCGCAAGCCGGAATTGATATTGCTTCAATGCGTGCACTCGGTGACGGTCCCACCGGTGATTATCGGCGCCGACAAGGCGGAGATCCCGATGGGTTAGCCGCCGAATTATCGACACCGGCAGCGCGCCGTTCCTATATCGCCACGATGTACGGCCCGCGCTTATGGGCGTCGCCCGGTTCCTTTACCGACGAAGAAATTGCTTTCATGACTGAACCATTTAGCGAAGAAGCGCGTCTGCGCGCTGGGTGGGCGGTCTATCAGTTGGCTTATGGGCGTCTGCCGGAAGAATTTCCTATAACCGATCGCGTCACTGATATTCCTACCCTTTTGTTTTATGGATCTGACGATCAAGTTGTAGGACCTGATTTCATGCATTGTTGTGAGGTGGCGTTTTCGCAACGAGTAGGTCCACTCGTTGTTCCTGGCGCGGGACATTTTTTGCAATGGGAACGCGCCGATATTTTCAATCCCACTGTTGCCATGTTTTTCACTGCCCTGTTAAGCGCGCGCTAAAGGAATTCAATGAGTATTGCATTCACAATTGATCCACGTACACCAGTGGTAGTGGGGTCATCGGAAGTCGTTCATCGTCCGGCGGAAAATTTCCAACCGCATTCAGCCACCGAGTTAATGAACGAAGCAGTGCAGAACGCCTTTGATAAACGACTTTCACCGGCCAATGTGGGTGAAATCTTGATTCCCCACGGAACATGGTCGGAGAGCAATCCGGGGGCAGTTATTGCTGCTTCGCTTGGCGCTACAAATGCTCGTTGTATTCGCTCTGAATTAGGTGTGTTGCAATATTCGCTTTTGCGGCGCGCCATGGTGGCCATTCAGAACGGCGATATTGAAATTGCCATCGTGACTGGGGGAGAGAACCGCTGGTCTGATGTTGAGATCGCTAAAAACTCTCGACCGCATTATGTAATCGATGAACGCGCACAAACCGAACCCGATGAAATTCTCACTCCGGCCGAACAAGTAATCACGCAAATAGAAATTGAACGAAATCTCACGACGGCTGCGCATCAATACGCCATTATCGAATCGGCGATTCGTCATCGTCAGAAGCGTTCACCGGAGGCGCATCAACTTTTCCTTGGTGAGTTTTGGGAAAAATTTGCTGCCGTGGCTAAATCAGCGCCGGCCGCATGGGATCAACGCGGTTTGTCAGCGGCAGAAATCGCGCAACCAAATGAATCCAATCGCATGTTGGCATCGCCGTATACGAAGTGGCTCATCTCACAATGGAATGTTGATCAAGCCGCAGCGCTGGTTTTGACTTCATATGGTTATGCCAAAGCGGCTGGTTTCTCCGATGATGAATTGGCGTTTCCATTGGGCATTGCCGAATCAAATGCGGTCATCACCATGCCGGAACGAGTGGAGTTAGATGCATGGCCCGGTGCGCGCGCCGTTGGTGCCGCGCTTTATGAAAAGTGCGCAGTTGCACCAAGTCAGATTGCGTTCGCCGATTTCTATTCTTGTTTTCCGGCTGCAGTGCAAGTTCAAGCGCGTGAGTACCAACTCGAGCATTTGTCTGCGTTCACCATCACCGGTGGAATGACATTTGCCGGTGGCCCGTTCAATAACTATTCGTTACAAGGTGCAAGCGCAGTCGCCAGTCGCTTACGTTCCACATCGGAACCGCAGTATGCACTTTCCACTGCTGTGAGTGGACTGCTCACAAAACCGGCTGCCATCTTGTGGTCATCGGTTCCAACTGGAACAACATTCGCCGCGATCGATTGCACCGAAACAACAAAACAAACGACGGCAGTGTTACCGGTTGATCCCGATCTTTCGGGTGACGTCACCATTTGTGGGTACACCGTGGTGCCGGACCGATCGGGTGAACTCGACGTGGTGGCGGTTGTCGAAAGCAACAATCTGCGCTCAGTTGCAATCGCAGCCGATTCGACGCTCGGCCGCTGGTTCGACGAGGCCGATCGCATTGGCGAGACGATCACGGTGGATGAGTCGGGCCAGATCATCGGCCGCCGGTGATTTAGGAGCCGAATTTTGGTTCGGAGGGCGCTATGGCCCTTCCGGCGTGGCAAACTGACATTCCGTCAGATTCCCACCTCGGGCAGCCAGAGGAGGCCACCAAATGGAAATCCCCCGCATCATTTCGGTTGACGATCACGTCGTTGAGCCACCGGATTTGTGGTCATCTCGTCTTCCCGAGAAATACCGCGCCCGCGGCCCGCGCATTGAGCGCAAGAAAGTGAAGATGGGCATCATCGGTGGTGTCTATTCATTTGAAGTAAGCGAAACCGAAGGCGTCGATTGCGACGTTTGGTATTACGACGATCTGGTCTATCCCTTCACTCGTTTGTCGGCTGCTGTTGGCGCTGAAGTTGTACAAAACGAGCCGTGCACATTCGATGACATCCTTCCGGGTTGCTACGACCAAACGGCACGATTGGCAGACATGGATGCCAACCATGTTGAAGCATCGATTTTGTGGCCAAACATTTTTGGAACGCGAAGACAAAGAATTAGCCATGGCGTGCATCACCGTTTACAACGATTGGATGATCGATGAATGGTGTGCCGGCCCTGGTTATGGTCGCCTCATTCCGATGACGATCGTTCCGTTGTGGGATGTTGAATTGGCCGCCGCCGAAGTTCGCCGTTGCGCCGAAAAGGGCAGCCATAACATCACGTTCTCAGAAAACCCTGTTCCTTTAGGTTTGCCATCGGTGCATTCCGGTTATTGGGATCCGTTGTTCCAGGCTTGTGTTGAAACCGACACTGTCGTCAACATGCATATCGGTTCCTCATCGAAGATGCCGTCGACGGCACCTGATGCACCGTTCATTATTTCGTCAACACTTACATTCCAAAATGCAATGGGTTCGGTTCTCGACTACGTCTTTGGCGGAGTTTTCGAACGCTTCCCTGATCTGCGTGTTGCCTATTCAGAAGGTCAAGCCGGATGGTTGCCCTACATTCTCGAACGCGCCGACAAACTGTGGGAAGAGCGTCTACTCGACACCACTGGTTTTGGTTCAAAGTTGAAGCAACCGCCGTCGACGTACATGAAGTCAAACATTTGGTATTGCATTTTCGATGATGAAACCGCAATGCGTAATCGTGATGTCATCGGTATTGACCGACTGACATTTGAAGTTGATTACCCCCACGCTGACTCCACGTTCCCCCGCACCAAAGAGGTGGCCGAACGAATGGCGGCAAAGGCCGGATTCAACGATTACGAAGCCCATCGTTTCTTCCGTGGTAACGCCATCGAGCTGTACAAACTCGATAAGTACTACGGCATTACCAAGTGATCTGTCGCCAACTAGCCTGCGTCGAGAACATTCGACCAGGGGGCGTCAATGAACGATAAGCGTTTGCTCGATCACGTGGCCGTCATCACCGGTGCCGGTGATGGAATCGGTCGCGGAATCGCTCGCCGTTTCGCGCAAGAAGGTGCGCGCGTATTGGTGGCAGAAATTAATGAAGAGACCGGCACGGCCGTCACCGAAGAACTCAAATCAGAGTTTGGTGTCGACGCGCTTTTCCTTCATACCGATGCCACACAAGAAAAAGACAATCGCGACATGATCGCAGCGGCCATTGATCGATGGGGGACTGTCGATATTTTGGTGAACAACGCTTGGGGTGGCGATCGCGCTGGTTTGCAACGCACCGACAAGATGCCAACCGAAGCAATGTGGCATGCGCTCAATATGAAAACGCTCGGTCCGTTTTGGGCGATGCAAGAAGTGTTTCCGCATATGAAAGCCAAAGGTCGCGGCCGCATCATTTCTATTTGCTCGCTGAACGGTGTTAACGCGCACATGGGTTCGGTTCACTACAACATCTCGGCTGAAGGTTTGCGCACGCTTACTCGCACCGCCGCACGCGAATGGGCCCGCTTTGGCATCACTGCCAATTCGATTTGTCCCGGCGCCAAGACCGCCGCCTTTCGCATGTTTGAACAAATGAATCCGCAAATGGCGAAAGAATCCGAAGCCGCTAATCCCATGGGGTACCTCGGGGATCCGGAACGGGATATCGCTCCGGTGGCGTTTTTTCTCGCCAGTGATGATTCGCGCTATATCACTGGTAACACTTTGTTCGCCGATGGTGGCTCGCACATCAACGGCACTGTTTGGGTTCCCGATTTGGGTGACTAAAGAAAGGCATGGGCAATGAAACTCGGACTTGTATGGGGATATTGGTCAGCCCAACCCCCGGCCGATTTAGTAGAGATCACCCAAGAAGCAGAACGTTTAGGTTTTGATTCTGTCTGGACCGCCGAATCATGGGGTTCCGATGCGTTTACGCCGTTGACATGGCTTGCTGCGCATACGTCCAAGATCAAATTAGGAACAGGCGTTGTGCAACTTTCGGCGCGTACTCCGGTGGCAACGGCGATGGCGGCGATGACACTCGATCACCTTTCGGGTGGACGCGTAATTTTGGGCTTAGGTGTTTCTGGTCCGCAGGTGGTTGAAGGTTGGTATGGCCGTCCTTCTAACAAACCGCTCGCTCGCACACGTGAATATGTCGACATCATTCGCAAAGCGTTGCGCCGCGAAGGTCCGCTCACTAACGACGGTGAGTTTTATCCAATGCCGTATCGCGGCGAAGGCTCAGTTGGTTTAGGTAAACCACTGAAGATCATGACGCATCCGCTTCGTTCGGAAATTCCGATTTACTTGGGTGCGGAAGGTCCGAAGAACGTGACACAAACGGCGGAAATCGCCGATGGTTGGTTGCCGTTGTATT
>CAYOHV010000101.1:0-5772 GCA_964403825.1 uncultured Bifidobacterium sp.
ACGCTTGGCCGCTAAACGGGCGACCGGGTCTTGGCCAGCAGGGATGATGTCGGGAGTATTGACTGGTGTTGTGGTCATGGTCACAAGATAACACGTCGCGGTATATGGTGTATACCAAAAGCGCTAATCCAAGAATTGGGCTAAACCCCTTGTTAATGAGGCCTCGGGCAGCGGCGCTTTCCAGAAAGTAGAGCCCGAAAGAAGAACCAGAAAGTAGAGATGGCGACGTGACTGAGACAGTGAACAACGGCGGGCTGGCCGAGGATCAAAAAGTTCGTGATGCGTGGGCCGGCATAGCTGAGGCCATTTCGTTTGCCACCGATTGCATTCTCAACGATCCGGATCCTCGTAACGCGCGAGAAACGGCCGATGGCGAGCGTTACATCATGCGCATGTTGCAAGGAGTCGCTCAGAGTTCGTTTCTGACTTTCGATCCGAGTGAACCGGCGTTCATGTCGATGCTGGACACTGTTCGCTATTTAGGTGCGGCCGGTCCAGATATTGATTACGACGTCGCAATTTTGTTACCCGGTCGTCGTTACCGAATTTCTGGTCAACGTGGTGACGCTACTTATGTTGGTATCGCGGTGTACGGACACGCGGGAGAAAAAGGCGCGTCGGGAATTGTCGCTGCAGTAGATGTAGACGAATTAGTGCAAAGCGACGGTTCATTTATTTATGACTTTGCTCATCCAGAAGCAGCGCGCGTCATCGTTCGTCAGTATTTCCACGATCGAAAAAAGCAGAAAAATGGCCGCTGGACCATCGAAGACATAACCGATGGTGCGGGCGCAAAAAACAACAAGATTGCGGCTGATCCGCTGCCGACCGTTGATGGAGTTTCGGCCCGGATACAAAATGCGGCCCAATCAATTCGTTGGAACGCGCAACTAAATCAATTATGGTCACCGGAACGACGCAACCTAGCCAACGAATTCATCCGCCAAACCGCTGATGACATCGTGGCCGCTATTCCAAACCCCGATGTTATGTATTCATTTTCTTGGTGGCGTCTGGCTGATGATGAGAAATTGATCATCGAATTCACTCCACCGGAAACGAAATATTGGGCATTGCAACTTTGCGATCGATGGTTTCAATGTTTTCCAGATCGGCGCTCCAATCTCAATGACGGCGAAGTAGTTCCGGAGGGCGACGGTTCGATTCGCTTGGTCGTGGCGCATACAAATCCGGGGGATCCCAATTGGCTCTCCACCAGCGGACACAACTTGGGGATCATGTTTTTCCGCTGGTTACATGCTGATCCGCCGGTCCAGCCCGTTTGCCGAGTGGAAAAACTGACCTAGATCGACCACCGGACCTGAATTACGTGAATTCAGCGAACTTCTTTACCTAGTCGGCTAGTTTTTGCCCATTCGTTCGTTCAGGACAAGTTGTGATTTCGTCGTGGAATCCAACAAGGCAAAGGGGCAGTAATGAGCCGATGGGGAAATAGCGGTCAGTTAACAAAGGCCAGCTATGGAATGGTCAAGCAAAATCCCGGTTTATATAAGTGGACTGTGCGTGCTGCGGTCTACGGCATTCTCTTTGGACTTATCGGCGTATTGCCCGGCATCGTGTTGCTTGGCATCGGTGGCGCGCTTACGGAAAACAACGATGGCTCGGCTTCGGGCGGTGCCATTGCCATGTTCATCATCGGCACCGTTGTGGCATTAATCGGATTGATTGTGGGAACGACCGCAGCCAATCTGCAAATGGCGGCGATGGTGAAGGCCGCAGATGATGTTTTAAACAACCGTGCCATTGATGAAGATGCATGTCGTCAAGCAGCGCGTGGCAAAACAGGTGTTCTCCTCGCATGGTCAGCGATCTCAGTAGGTATGAGCATTGTGGTGGGCGCAATTCGTGGTGACGGTTCTGGTGGACTTGTCGGCAATATTGCGCGTGCTGTTTTGGCTGGTTTAGTCGCGGCAGTTTGGGCCGTTGTTACAACGTTGGTTTTGCCGGTCATCGTTCTCGAACAACTTGGTGCAGTTGCAGCCATTAAGCGTTCGGCGAATTTGATTCGCTCAACGTGGGGCGAAGCACTTCTCGGTAGCGTTCGTATTGGTGCTCGCTTCGGATTTCTTTACATCCTCCCCGGCATTCTTTTGATCGTTTTGGGCGCAGTGGTGGCAATTGCAATCGGCACTGTTGCTATCGCTGGTGGAGTGATCTTGATTTTGATTGGCATGGCGTTGGTGCTGTTGGGCGCAGTGAAATCAGCGACGTGTCGAAATGTGTTCGGCGTTGCGTTGTATCGATGGGCTACTGGATCAGGGGCACTCGGTCCATTTAGCGAAGACGACCTGCGCGGGGCGGTTCGCACGAAGTGATCGGCGGCGCCGTTCGGGCAAAAACACCGGCCAAGTTATGGCCGGTGTTTGTTTTGCTGTTCACTTTTCTTGCTGTCGTTCCCACTTCGCCATCGGCCTCGGCGCAGGCGACTGGTGGTTTACGTCCTTTTTCATTGCGCTTTAGTGATAACGCCAATGGGCAAATCATCATTGCCGCGAACACGCTGATGACCTGCCCTACGACGACGGGCGATTCAAAACTCGATAACAATTGCGCCCGCACCCAAGCCGGAACTTATGCGGGTAATAACAATCAATTTGATATGCGTTGGCTTGATGTCGATTCGGATTCCTCGACATTTAATTCGTCAAACGCTCAGTTACTTCTTCCTAGCGAAGGCCGTGTGCTCTTCGCCGGGTTGTATTGGACTGGTGTTCAAGCGAAGGGCGATGTAGTTCAGGGAGCGTCTGGCTTTGTGGGAGTTCCGCAATCCCCGCCAAATGTGTCGGCAATTGGCACCGTTAAGTTCCGCACTCCCGCAACGACTTCGTATGTCAATGTCACGGCAGCACAAATTGATACCGGACCGATTGCTAATAGCAGCGGCTATACCGCGTATGCCGATGTGACGTCATTAGTGGCGAGAGCAGGACGAGGCACATACACCGTTGCGGACGTGCAAACCAGTACCGGTGGAAATGTTGGTGCGGGATGGTCGTTGGTTGTCGCCTATGCCGATCCCGCTGAGCCGTTGCGTAATCTCTCGGTCTTTGACGGATTACAAGTGGTATCGAGTTCGAAACCAATGAGCATTCCGCTATCTGGTTTTAAGACTCCAAGTTCGGGCGCCGTTCGTACAACTGTCGGATTAGTTGCTGCTGAAGGTGATGCGGGAACAACGGGCGACTACTTAACCATTAATGAAAATCTTCTTACTGATGCAGTTCATCCTTCGAACAACACCGAAAATTCAACTATTGCCAATCGCGGCGCATTAGTGACTACGAAGTCTCCGAATTATCCCAATCAACTTGGGTATGACTCGAGTTTGTTCACAGCTGATGGATTCTTAGGAAACGGATCGACAAGCGCAACTTTTGCCGCAAAAACAACCAACGATGTTTACGCACCGCAAGCGGTCACCTTTGCAACGGAGTTGTATTCGCCCGATGTGCAATTAACGAAGACCGTTTCGCCGACTGGTGCCGTGAAGCCCGGCGACACATTGACCTATACCGTGACTGCTACGAACAACAGTGCATCAGCGAGTGCCACCAATGTGAGTTTGCTTGACGCCATACCTGCAGGAACGACATACGTTCTTGGATCAGCAACTGTCACTGCGGGGGCGGTCGCTTTTGAATCCGATAGCGATCGTATTGTGGCCAATTTGGGTACGGGCGCAACATCGACTTTGGGCGGGACGCTGGCACCCTTGGCCAGCGCGTCGGTGAGTTTTCAAGTATTGGTTGGTGATGATGGCCGGAATGGCGAATCCGTCGACAATTTGGCGTCCCTTAAATTTGTTTCTCCCGATTTGGGTTTACCGATTTCGGTATATGCCGATGTCGCCCAAGATCTTGAATATCCAGATGTGGCGGTTGCGAAGCAGATTTCATCGTCAAGTGGTTCGCAGTATGTCTTTTCTATTCAAGTAACGAATGTTGGACTTCGGTCCACATCGGGGACAATCACGGTGTCTGATCCAATCCCTGCCGGTGCAACTTCACATGTGTTGTCCGGAACGGGTTGGAATTGCACGGGTACGACCTGTACAACAACGGCGACACTTGCAGCGCAAGGATTAGCAAATCCGATCACCGCAACAACGACTTATAGCAATGGTGCCAATGTCGTTAATACAGCTTTGGTAAGTGGCGGTGGTGAACCAACGAATGGTCCTGCCACGTTAAATAATGAAGCCACGGTTTCAGATGGCCTTGCTCCGTTTTCGGAATTAGCCATTTTGAAAACGTCGGAAAATCAAATAATTAGCGTCGGTGCAACGAATGCGTTTCAAATAGAAGTACTAAATCAAGGTCCATCAGCCTCTACCGCAACTGTCATTACCGATACGGTGCCGGCGGGACTGCGCGTAACCACGATTGATAATCGATGTTCAACTTCAGCGGGCGGCAGTGGAACAACCACTATTTCTTGTGCGATCGGAACATTGGCAAACGGGTCCTCAACGATCGTGACAATCGATACGGTGGCGGAACCGTCAATTGCAGGTTCGACGGTTACCAATACCGCAAGTGTCGCGTCGGCAACAACGGTGACGACCGTCAGTGATTCGGCTGTTGTTGAAATCCGGCCCTATACCGACCTCTCGGTAAGTAAAACGGCATCGGTGCAGACTGCGTCGCCCGGTGACACCATCACCTATTCCGTAACGGTGACCAATATCGGTCCCACTGTCGCCGAGGATGTTCAAGTTGTTGATGTCCTGCCCGACGGAATTAATGGATCGCTCTCAAGTGCAACGGCAACCGGCGCAACTTGCGCGGTGACGGCATCATCAGTTGAGTGCTCAGCGGCAAGTTTGGCTGTCGGGAACTCAATATCAATTTCAATTACAGCAGTTGTTCGTTCCACTTTCGCCGTCGTTACCGACAAGTTGATGGTGAATACGGTTGAAGTGACATCGTCGACCGACGACATAAATATGTCGAATAATTTCGACGAAGCCGTGGTGAAAGTTGTGCCTTTCGCTGATCTGGCTGCAGTCGCTTTATCGAATGCAGCAATTGCAGCTGGTGGAACTTCGGTATTGAATTTCGCGGTGACGAATAACGGTCCGACAACGGCCGCAACATCAGTAGCCACGATCGTCATTGATTCGGATTTAGTCGTGACATCAGTGCCAGCGGGTTGCGTACTCTCCGGTGCGAGTTATCTTTGCCAGTTGGGCGATCTCAACGCGGGGAATCAAGTGAACCTCGCGTTCGGAGTGAAAGCACCGAGTTCGTCGCCGGCCGGAACTCTCTTTACTTCGACCATTGATGTGTCGTCCGCAACTGACGATCCAATTCCACAAAACAATTCTGATTTATCGGTGTTGTACGTCTCGATTCCTCCGGCAATTGACGAAATTGGGCCGAACAGTGGACCGGGTGGAACACAAATTGAAATCGAAGGCGGAGGATTTACCGACAATACGAACGTGGATATCGGTAATCAGCCATGTGAAGGAATTACGGTTAACTCGCCGACATCAATCACCTGCACCGTTCCCGATGCGCCGACGGGCCCTGCTGATGTTGTCGTAACAAATCCGGATGGAATGACAACGGTTGTGCCGAGCGGGTTCACGTATACCGGAGGACAAGTCGTACCTTCCTTTACAGGGTGAGTAATCGACGGGTACAAATCGTAAAGGTCTAGAGTCATTGAGTGGACAGTATGTTTGCTCAAAACGTTGACCAGAAATATCGGGAGATTTCGGCTTTTGGTCAGCCTTTCGCGTCCACG
>CAYOHV010000102.1:0-5684 GCA_964403825.1 uncultured Bifidobacterium sp.
TGATTCGGGCGCGCTCTAAACGATTGGGAACGCGATCCGGTTGCACGAGAATCTGATTGAACATTCGAATTTCACTGCGCAGATCCTCACGCGACTGACAGCGCTTCAATAACTCTCGTAGTCCGGCGATATCGGCTTCGATCATGCGCGAGAAACGAAAGACCGTCGCCGCATCTACAAGATCTTGTAAATCAACAAAATGGTGGTACAGCGAGCCCTTTGAAATTCCCGAGCGCTGCAGTACTTCATCGACATGGATTTTGCCGTTGCCCTCATCAATTATTTCGACGGTGGTTAGAAGCAAACGTTCCCGAGTCGGATGCATTTACCGAGCATAGATTGAAAATTCGGAAAGTAAATCGAACTTATCCAAAATTTAAAACGAAAATATAACTACCCGACGTTCAGTCATTTCCTGCACTGCGTAAGCCGGGCCCTCCCGCGTATTTCCGGAATCCCTGACACCGCCATACGGCATGTGATCGGCGCGCCAGGTTGGAACTTCGTTCACTAACACACCACCAAAATCCAATTCACGAGTTGCACGTAACGCAGTGGAAATATCCGCCGTAAATATCGCCGCCTGCAATCCATACCGCGTGTTATTTGCTAAATCAATTGCCTGCGATAGTTCCTTAAACGACTGCACACCAATGACGGGACCAAAAACTTCGGTGCGACAAATTTCCATTTCCGGTTTTACATCCGCCAGCACGGTCGGCTGTAAAACACCGGTTCCGTCTATTTCTCCGCCGTAAACGACACGGGCGCCTTGTGTAACGGCCTCATCAATCCAGGATTTCACTCGCTCGGTTTCATGCGGTGAAATCAAAGCGCTGACTTGAACAGAATCATCAAACGGAGATCCAACTACGAGTTGGCCAAACTCCTGAGCCAGTTCATTAAGGAAATCCTCGTAGATAGTTTCTTCAACATAAACGCGCTGAACGGAAATACACGATTGGCCGGCAAATGATGTTCCCGCGATCGTGATTTTCTTGGCGGCTTCTTTCCACTTACTACTGGCGTCGACAATGACTGGCGCGTTGTTGCCAAGTTCGAGGCCGACTTTCTTTTTCGGTGCTGCGGCGCGCAGTCCCCATCCAACTTCGGGCGAGCCGGTGAACGAAATCATCGCCACATCGGGATGTTCAACCAAGCGATTCGCAACTGAACCGGAACAGGTAACGATATTGAGCCAACCCGGCGGTAAGCCGCAATCATCAATGAGTAAATCAACGAGGGCTAAAGCTGATAGCGGTGTTGATGATGCTGGTTTAAGAACAACTGGGCAACCGGCAGCGATGGCGGGACCAATTTTGTGCACAACCAAATTGACCGGAAAATTGAAAGGCGAAATCGCACCTACCACTCCAACGGGCACACGCATAACGAATCCAAGTTTGTTTTCGCCAGCACTCGAGGCATCAAGCGGAATGGTCTCTCCCGTTAATGTGCGCGCTTGTACTGCCGAAAAACGAAAAGTGTCGACAGCGCGGGAAACTTCGACGCGGGCGGTTGCAATGGGCTTTGCCGACTCGGCGCAGATTCGTTGTGCAAATTCTTCCTGTCGTTCAGCCAAGAGTCGTGCTGCTTTGTCCAATATCTCTGCTCGCTGCCACGCCGGTAATGGTCCCGAACGAAAAGTGGCATGCGCAACCGCCACGGCCGCATCGATATGTTCAACCGTTCCTACCGAGACTGCACCAACAATGGAATCGTCATAAGGGTTACGCACTTGAGATGACTCGGTGGTGACGATTTTCTCGTCACCGATGCGCAGCGGCTGTGTCATGAATTGGCCCATAAAAGAATTGTGTCACCTGTATGTCCATAACGTTCCGCAGTGGCCTACCCTCACGTCGTGCAGATCGCTCATCCCGACTCCGTGCTTTGGCATAAAGACGTGAAGTTCCCACAACTGGGCAGTCAATTGCCGGATGAGTGCGATGTGGTCATTGTGGGCGGCGGCTATACCGGCATTAGTGCGGCTCGCCGTTGTCAGGAATTGGGTTGGTCGGCCGTCGTGCTGGAAGCCAACAAAATCGGTACCGGTGCCAGCACACGTAGCGGTGGCATGGTCATTCCCGAACTCACTGATGATCCCATTCGCTTAGAAGAACATCTCGGCTCTTTAGGCAGCGAGTTATACGTCGATGTGCAGCGCGCCTTCGATCGCATACCCGAACTTGTTGATCAATTTGCCATTGATTGCGATTGGCAAATGAACGGTCAACTTTTTCTTGCTCATAATGAAGACAAAGTTCGTTACTTGAGGCGTGCTGCTCGACATCATCAGCAATGCGGTGAAGACGTTCGCTTTCTTGATCGAGACGAACTCAGAAGTGAAATTGCCAGTGATCAATTTCCAGCCGCGTTGCTTTACGCCCGTACCGGTTCAGTGCAACCTGCCAAGTTTTTTGCTGGCTTATTACAGGCGGCCATTTCATCTGGCGCCGTCATCGCAGAGAACACACGCGCCCTTTCCGTTGATTACGGAAAAAATCACGTCAAGGTAGATACCGAAAACGGATCGATCAAAGCGCGCGCCCTTCTTATGGCAACCAACGCCACTAACGATGGACTCGTTCCGGAATTACAACGAAGTGTGTTACCTCTCGGTTCGTTCATCATTGCCACCGAACAATTGCCGAGCGAACAACTAGACGAAATTTCTCCGCATAATCGAATGATGGTCGACTCGCGCGTGTTATTGCGCTACTGGCGTCGCACTCCCGACAATCGCATTGCCTTTGGTGGTCGTAAATCTTTAAAGCCCACAACTCTGCAAGAAGCCGCCGATCATTTATACGCGTCGCTAATGCGGATTCATCCTCAACTAGCCGGAGCGAAGATCGATTACTCCTGGGGTGGCGATGTTGGAATGACTGTCGATCGCTTTGCCCATATCGGAAAATTGCATCGCTTCGATGCGCGCACTTTCATCGGCAACGACAGTCCAATTTGGTTCGCCACCGGCTGTAATGGCACCGGCGTTGCTTTAATGCCTTGGCTTGGCGAACGATTAGCGGAAACACTGGTCGAAAACGTTCCCCTACCGTCATTTGCAAAGCAACCATTAAAGACAATCCCCTTTTTCAAACTGCGAAAATGGTGGGAACCAATTGTGGGCCGATGGTTGGCCCGTCATGACGCGTTGGATAAACCCAAAAAACGCTGAAAAATCAGTTCAATTGCAGCGCTAGCGCGTCCATACCGCGCAGCACTAAGCGTCCGTTCCATTTCGGATCGGATTGTGCTTGGAGATTCGGGAAGCGACGAATAAGCGATGTCAACGCCACTAAACCTTCAAGGCGGGCCAGTGACGCGCCCAAACAATGATGCGTACCGCTACCAAAGGACAAATGTCGCGAAGCATCACTGCGACGTAAATCAAGTTCATCAGCATTAGCGCCGAATACGGCTTGATCTCTATTGGCCGATCCCAAACTTGTCATTACAAATGATCCGGCTGGGATTTGATGGCCACCCACTTCAATATCTTCCAACGCAATACGTCGCGAGATTTGCACGGGCGAATCAAAACGCAAAAGTTCGTCGATAGCCGTAGTTTCGACACTCGGATCATCACGCAAAAGTTCGAGTTGATCACGATGAGTTAGAAGCGACCATAAACCGTTGCCAATTAAATTCACCGTGGTTTCGTGGCCGGCAATATAAAGCAGCGTTACCTGATCCAGTAATTCCGTATCGCTGAGAACATCACCGTTATCTTCAGCACCAATTAAGGCGCTTAATAAATCGTCGCTGAGGTTCTTCCGCTTCCACGCAATGATTTGCGTGACGTGATCACGCATATGTTCACCGGCGATTACCGCGTCATAAAGTTCTTCCGGACTAATGGTGAAATCAAGAATTCGCACCAAGGTATGTGACCATTCGCGAATCTGCGCCGAATCTTCATCGGGTATGCCAAGCATTTCGGAAATGACGCGAAACGGCAGCGGAAACGCTAAATCGGAAACCAAATCCATTTCGATTGTTGATGATCCGGCGGCTTGGGCGCGAGCCACAACAGCATCAAGATGTTCGTCAACGATTCGCTCAATGACTGGTCGTAATTCAGAAATGCGCTTCGGCGTGAAAACACTGCTCACTAATTTGCGCAAGCGAGTGTGATCGGGAGGATCGATATTGAGAATTGATGTGTCTTCACGCGGCACGCGATCAGGAAAAATCTCCGCCCGCATTTTCGCTCGCGTGCGGGGATCAAATCCTGAAATCTCAATGGCTTTTTGAATGTCAACGCTCAACGAAACATCGCGCAACACGCGCACTGATTCTGCATGGGTGAATACCATCCACGGCCCGAAAGGTAACTGTTGGATTGGTTCGTTGTTTCGTTCGATCGCGTAAATCGGATAAGGGTCGGCCGCAAAGCCTTCAACAAACGGATCGAACATGGTCCCTCCTAATGAGGAAGATCGCGGAATGGGGTATTTCTGTCGTTTCCAGGCTCACGTGGCAAGCCCAGTACCCGTTCACCGACGATGTTGCGTTGCACATCTTCGGTTCCTCCACCGATACGAGCCATCCACTGGCCCATGAACACCATGGTTTGCCAATAACCATCATCGATGGCATCGGAACCCCACAACATTCCGTCGGCGCCCATGAGTTCTTCTACAAGATCTCCTTGAAACGCCAGACGATTAGAAATTGCGATCTTCATTACCGAAACTTCAGGACCGGGAGCAATTCCCTTGGTGGCAGCGGTACGCGCACGGAATCCCATGTATTTCGAAATTTGATAATCGGTATAAAGCGCCGCCAACTTTTGACGCACTACTGGATCGCCAGTCTTTTCGTAACGACGAGCCAACTTCAATACACCGCCGAAACCATCACCATGGCCGGCACCGATATCAGCGCGTTCCGAAGTAAGCGTGGTCATAGCAACAGCCCAACCACGATTCACTTCGCCCAAAACATTTTCTTTGGGAATACGCACGTCTTGTAAGAACACTTCGTTGAATTCAGCGCCACCAGTGGCTTGCTTAAGTGGACGAACTTCAATTCCCGGAGAACGCATATCAACGAGCATGTAGGAAATGCCGCGATGTTTCGGCGCGTCCCAGTCGGTACGGGCAAGCAACATTCCCCAGTCGGCAACATGTGCCGATGACGTCCATACCTTTTGTCCGTTTACAACCCACTCATCGCCGTCGAGTTCGGCGCGCGTACGTAATGCCGCTAAGTCCGAGCCTGCGTTGGGTTCACTAAACAACTGACACCAAACTTGTTCGCCACGCAGAATCGGCTCGAGAAATTCCTTCTTCTGTTCTTCAGTTCCGTGCACGATGATTGACGGACCAACCATGCCGGTTGCTTGCGCAAACATTCCGACCGGCAAATCGTATTTATGTTCTTCTTCTAAAAAGATTCCTTGTAAAAGGCCGGACAACCCGCGGCCACCAAATTCAACTGGCCAGGTCAATCCCGCCCAACCGTTTTCAGCTTTGGTGCGCTGCCAATCACGACAAGCCTGCACATGGGCCGCTTCATCGTCGGCCATCGTGCTCATTGTGGTGCGCGCCGCACCCGGTTCCTTCAACTTCGCATGTTGCGAAAGAAATGCCCGACATTCCTGTCGAAAAGCGGCCTCTTCTGGTGTTTCTTCAAAGTCCACTGTTCCCCCTTATGGGCCTATGTTGTCGCTCATC
>CAYOHV010000103.1:0-5684 GCA_964403825.1 uncultured Bifidobacterium sp.
TACTAGTTGCCGGTGGTGAGTACCGAAGCACCGTCGGTATTCACCACTGGGAACTGGGCGCTGATCGCCTCACCTATCGCAGATGAAGTCTGCAACAACAGAGGAGAAGAAAAGTGGCTGAAGCCATTTCCGTTCGCGCCGCCAATAATGGCGACGAGGACAAGACCATTACTTTTTCGGCAGGCAAACTTGCCGGCCAAGCTGACGGTGCTGTCACAGTACAAATTGGAAAAACGCAAATGTTGGTCACCGTGGTGGCGGCCAAGAGTGCCCGTGAAGGTGCTGACTTTTTTCCGTTAACCGTTGATATTGAAGAGCGTATGTACGCCGCCGGTCGTATTCCCGGTTCGTTCTTTCGCCGTGAAGGCAAAGCGTCGGATCAAGCAATTCTGACTTGTCGTTTAATGGACCGCCCATTGCGTCCATGTTTCCCGGACGGTTTCCGCAACGAAGTTCATATTGTTGGCACGGTTTTAGCGGCCGACATGGTGAACCCGCACGATGTCATCGCTATTAACGGTGCATCGGCTGCGCTTTCACTTTCGGGTATTCCTTTTGATGGCCCGATTGGTGCGGTGCGTATCGCATTTACCGCTGAAGGTAAATGGATTCCGCATCCCACTTACGAAGAAGGCGATGAATCGCAATTCGAAATGGTGGTGGCTGGACGCGCGCTCGACAATGGCGATGTTGCAATCTCCATGGTGGAAGCCGGTGGAACCGAAGCGCAATGGCCGTTAATGGAACAAGGCGCACCCAAGGTTGACGAAGCAGTTTTGGCTCAAGGTTTAGAAGAAGCCAAGAAGTACATCCTGCAATCAATCGACGCCCAGCGTGAATTAATGGCCGCCGTTGGTGTGAAGCCCCAGATGGAATACAGCGTCAGCGTCGACTACGCGCCGGAAATTTTCGCCGCGGTCGCCGAAAAGCGCGCTGCTATTGCCGCCACACAAATGGTCGTAGACAAAACCGAACGTTTAGCCGCCGAAGCCGAATTACGCGATTCCGTTGTGGCTGAATTGCTTGGTCGTTTTGCTGATATCGAAAATGCGGAAACGCAATTGAAGGCCGCCTTCCGTTCATTGACCAAAGAAGCCGTTCGCTCGCGCATCGTGAATGAAGGCGCGCGTATCGATGGTCGTGGACCGAAAGATATTCGTCCGTTGTCCGCCGAAGTTGGCGTTCTTCCTTCAGTGCATGGCTCCGGTCTTTTCCAACGTGGTGAAACGCAAGTTCTTAACGTCACCACATTGGGCATGCCCCGTATGGAGCAAATGATCGATTCGCTTACCAATGTGGATCGCAAGCGTTATATGCACCATTACAACTTCCCGCCTTACTCAACTGGTGAAACTGGTTTCATGCGCGGACCGAAGCGTCGCGAAATTGGTCACGGCATGTTGGCTGAGCGCGCGTTGTTGCCGGTTATTCCGCCGTCGGATGAATTCGCTTACACAATTAGAACTGTTTCTGACGTCATGTCATCGAATGGTTCAACCTCAATGGGTTCAGTTTGTGGCTCAACGCTTTCATTGATGGATGCGGGCGTTCCGTTACGTGCACCGGTGGCCGGTATTGCGATGGGCTTGGTGTATGCCGATGGCAAATACACCACGTTGACCGACATTCTCGGCGCCGAAGATGCGTTTGGTGACATGGACTTTAAAGTCGCCGGTTCGGCTGATGTCATTACGGCCTTGCAACTCGATACCAAGATCGACGGTATTCCTGCCGATGTTTTGGCTCAAGCATTGCAACAAGCAAAAGAAGCTCGTCTCGAAATTTTGCGGGTTATGGCCGAAGCTATTCGCGAACCACGCGCTGAAGTGGGCGAGACCGCACCGAAGATCATCACGTTTGAAATCCCGATGGACAAGATCGGTGAAGTTATTGGCCCGAAGGGCAAAGTCATTAACGCAATTCAGCAAGAAACTGGTGCTGATATCGCCGTTGACGACGATGGCTCGGTGGGTCGCGTCAGCATCGGTTCAACCGATGGCGGTGCAGTGGCCGAAGCCGAACGTCAGATTCGTTTAATTCTCAATCCGCCTACCGCTGAAATTGGTGCGGTGTATCAAGGTCGTGTCGTGAACATTGCGAAGTTTGGCGCATTCGTCAACATCCTTCCTGGACGCGATGGCCTTCTGCATATTTCCAAGATTGGTGGCGGCAAGCGTATTGACAAGGTCGAAGACGTTTACGAACTCGGTGATTCCGTGGAAGTACGCGTTGATGATGTCGATCCCAATGGAAAAGTTTCGCTGTCATTAGCGAACGCTCCGCAAGCTGATGAAGAAAGCGCATCGACCGAAGAGCGACCGGCCCGTGAAAACGCAGCGCCGTCTTCTTCCTCTGGCGATCGCGAATACGTTTCCTTTGCTGATGCCTTTGATGCGGAAATCAGCGACGAAATGGGCGACCTCGGACCGAGTGTTTCCCGTGGTGACCGCAATGATCGCGGGGACCGTGGAGATCGCCGCCGTGGTGGTCGTCGTCGCTAAGTAAATGACCGACCCCAAAGTTGAACGAACTGATCTCACCTCTGGTGTGCGCGTTGTAACCGAACGCATGCCCGAGGTGTCATCGGTGTCGTTGGGTGTTTGGGTAGCGGTCGGTTCACGTGATGAACCAAAAGAAATAGCGGGCGTCTCCCACTTCTTAGAACATCTTCTTTTTAAAGGCACCGACACCCGTTCGGCGCGTGAGATCGCCGCGTCAATTGATGCAGTTGGTGGAGAAATGAATGCCTATACGTCGCGTGAACACACGGCGTATTACTTGCGTTTACCGTCAACTCACCAGCAATTGGGTTTCGACCTCTTGGCCGATGTTCTTTCGCAGCCCGCTTTACGGCAAGAAGATCTCGAGTGTGAACGAGATGTCATTTACGAAGAACTTCTGATGGCAGAAGACACACCTGATGATTTAGTTATAACTCATCTTTATGATCGGCTTTTTTCTACTCACCCACTTGGGCGCGAGACGTTAGGCGATCAAAAAACGGTGATGGCCATGCAGCGCGATGATGTCGCTGATTTCCATTCCCAGTGGTACCGACCAAAAAACATGGTGGTCGCGGCTGCTGGTGCAATTGATCATGATCAAGCCGTTCGTGCATTCGACAATTTTTTGGCCGACGGAATCACGGGTGAAACACCACAACGTCAAGTACCGCAACCATTAGTTGACGATGCTATTCAGATTGATCGTCCGATTGAACAAGTTCATCTGGCGGTTGGTTGGCGTTCGGTTTCCTTGGCTGATGAAGATCGTTATGCGCTTTACATCGCTAACCAGGTCTTGGGTGGGGGAATGTCGAGCCGATTGTTCCAGCAAGTGCGCGAAGAACGCGGGTTGGTTTACACGATTTACTCGGCGCCGTCGTTGTATTCCGATACTGGTTCGGTGGTGTTGTACGCCGGTACCGCCGTCAATCGTTTAGGCGAACTGCTCGGAGTTTGTGAATCGTTGCTCGAAGAATTTGTTCAAAACGGCATCACCGATAGCGAATATGAGATTGCCCTTGGCTATCTCGAGGGTTCAATGGTGTTGGGCTTGGAGGATTCCGGATCGCGCCTATCCCGTTTAGGTAACGGCATCGTTGCTCGTAATGACGTGGTCTCGATTGACGAACACATTCGCCAATTGCGTGCGGTGACCCCTGGTGATGTCGCTGCAGTTATCGCCAAAGTATTCGCCGCTCCGCGTGTTGTTTCGGCCGTAGGCCCGCTAGGTGACGGAATTGAGGCCCTGCCTCGCTTTGCTCGCGGCTAGTTTCAGGCCATGACATTACGAGTTGGGGTCTTTGGCGCTGGTGGTCGCATGGGAAGCACGGTATGCCGCGCGGTAAACGACGATCCCGATTTGGAACTCGTCGCCGCTGTTGATCCGTTCCATGCCGGAATCGATATGCGTCAAGTCACGGGCTGCGAATTGCCCTTCAACGTGGCCAAAGATGAAAGTTCATTTTTAGATGCGGGCGTGGAGATCGTTATCGATTTCACCCATCTTGATGCTGCCCGCCAGAACTTGTTGTGGTGCGCGCAAAACGGTGTTCACGCGGTGACGGGAACAACTGGTTTCTCCGACGACGACTACCGCGCATTTTCAGAATCATTCACTTCGTCGAATTGCGTCATTGCGCCGAACTTTGCCATTGGCGCGGTATTGATGATGCGTTTCGCCGAATTGGCGGCACCTTATTTTGAAACCGCCGAAATCATCGAACTTCATCACGATGCCAAAGTTGATGCACCATCTGGCACTGCAATGTTGACGGCAGAACGCATCGCCGGCGCCGATCAACAATGGGCACCCGATCCGACCACCAACGAACTTCTTCCCGGCGCGCGCGGCGGAAAAGGCCCCGCCGATATTCGTGTTCATTCATTGCGCTTACGCGGCATGGTCGCTCATCAAGAAGTCATTTTGGGAACGACCGGACAAACGCTGAGCATCCGCCACGATTCTTATGATCGCGATTCATTTATGCCGGGTGTGATTTTGGCGGCGAAAGCAGTGGCGTCCACACCGGGTGTCACCATCGGGCTTGACGCCCTGCTCGATATTTAAATTTCAGAGATCTTTTAAGTCTTCGCGTGGTTCTTCATGCCGTTCGATGGCATCGGCAGTGTCCTCGAACTCTTTAAAGGCGGCAATTTCCTGTTTTCCTTTGCGGATTTCGGAAAGCACGGCGAGTGCTACCAAGGCAAATGACGCGGCGAGTAAAGGAATTCGCCAACGGGCAACAAAATCTAAAACCGAATTAATGGGCGCAGCGAAAATATCGCCGATTACTTGAATCATTAATAAGCGTCCCACTGTTCCAATCACATTGAGAGTGGCGAAGAGCCACGGCGACATACGCGCCACTCCAGCAATTGTGCAGATGTAATTGTTGGGGAGTAGCAGCACTAACGGCGCACCCCAGCGTTCAAACCATTTTTCCAACGATCGCAAAAGTTTTCCGATAGTGGGTGTGCGTTGTTCCATCCAACGCAATGCGGCTGCGCCGTATAACCAGCCGAGCAGAAAAAAGAATGGATCCGGTAATAAAAGTCGAATGGTGCCAACGATGTAATACGACCAAGCCGAGAGTTGATTGACCACCAAAACGAGATAACGGTTCTTCGCGCTCAGCGCTATGAGGAGTAACGGGTTGTCTTCAACCAGCGACGGCCAAAGGACATCGGCGGTGTAGCCCATGGCGATAAGGACCGCGATCGGGCTCAAAATCCATACCAAATGGCGGCGGCCCGGATGGGCGGTCATTTCTCCAGACAAGGACCGCATCTTCTCACCTACGCTCACACAATGAAAGGCAATAGGAGGTAGCGGTGAAAGGTCTCATGCAACACGGGCCGTTAGTGCTCACGAATTTTTTTGATCGTGTTGAGCGTTATTTCCCGGACAAAGAAGTTGTCACGGCAACACCGGTGGGTGTTGAACGGCTTTCGTATGGATCATGGGCCGAGCGTGTACGCCGCCTCGGGGGAGTACTCGATGATCTTGGTATTTCGCCAAATGGTCGCGTCGGAACGTTTGCATGGAATACGTCGCGGCATCTTGAGTTGTATTTCGCCGTACCGTGTTCTGGTCGCGTATTGCATACGTTGAACATTCGCTTATTCCCTGAACAGATCACGTATGTCGTCAACCACGCCGAAGACGAAGTGATTTTTGTT
>CAYOHV010000104.1:0-1980 GCA_964403825.1 uncultured Bifidobacterium sp.
ATGTTTCATTTTCATTAGACCGAGGGAAAACACTCGGTGTCGTGGGCGAATCCGGCTCAGGCAAAACCGTATTGTCTCGATCAGTAATGGGACTGCTGCCCAAAAAGAACGTCATTCGCACCGGTCACGTCATTTATGACGGAGTCGACGTCATTGATTACGACCAAAAACAAATGTCGGCTGTTTGGGGCAAAGAGATGGCGATGGTCTTTCAAGACCCCATGACCTCGCTTAATCCGGTTATGAAAATCGGAAAGCAAATCACTGAATCGCTGCGCCACCATCTCGGCCTCGATAAAGAAGAAGCCAATGCCAACGCTTTAGCGCTCATGATGTCGGTTGGTATTCCCGAGCCGGCCCAACGTTTAAACGAATACCCGCATCAGCTATCGGGTGGTATGCGTCAGCGCGTCACTATTGCTATTGCTTTGGCCTGCGGGCCCAAAATCCTTTTCGCCGATGAGCCCACCACTGCTCTTGACGTGACCGTGCAAGCACAAATTTTGGATCTTCTCGACGCTCAACAACGTGAACGTCATATGGCCATGATTTTGGTCAGTCACGATCTTGGCGTGGTCGCCGGTCGTACCGATGAAATCATGGTGATGTACGGAGGCAAAGTCGTTGAGCACGCTCCGACTGCCGAGCTTTTCGACAATGTAAAGATGCCCTACACCGAGGCGCTTTTACGTTCGATTCCTCGTATTGAAAACCCTTCGCATACCCGCCTTGAAGCCATTCCGGGTCGACCCCCGAATTTGATTTCTCCGCCAAAGGGATGCAACTTTGCGCCTCGTTGTCGCTACGCCCAACCGAAATGTGTTGAAAGCGAGCCACCGTTAATTACCGAAGGTGCACATTCATATCGCTGTTGGTTCCCTTGCGGTACCGACGAGAATCGTGAAGCACTGGAAAAGAACATGGCCGCTGGTGTCAGCGTCGGTATTTCTACGACAGGTGGTGCCTAATGGCTGGTAGTGGAACCGCTCATTTACGCGATCCGGAAAAGACAATTCTGCGCGCCGAACATTTAGTGGTCGAATTCCCCGTGGGCAGCACCGGTTTAAAGGTCAACGCAGTCTCGGATGTCAGCATCGATCTATTACCGGGAGAAACCCTCGGTTTAGTGGGTGAATCTGGCTCCGGTAAATCAACTACCGGTCGAGCCATCATGAACATGCCACGACCCAATTCCGGTGATGTCATTTTCCAAGGAAAGAAACTTTCGGAACTCACATCAACCGAGTTACGTGAAGTTCGCTCCAATATGCAGATGATCTTCCAAGATCCGATTTCATCGCTTAATCCGCGTCGTCGCGTGGCCAACATCATCGCTGAGCCTTTAAAGATTTGGAAGCGGGGCACCGCCGAAGAACAAAAGGACAAGGTCAACACAACGCTGGAAGATGTTGGTCTCGATCCATCTCTGGCCGCTTCAAAACGTCCGCATGAGTTTTCAGGCGGTCAGTGTCAACGTATTTGTATTGCCCGCGCTCTGGTGCTCGATCCGAAAGTCATCATTTGTGATGAACCGGTAAGTGCACTCGACGTTTCGGTACAAGCGCAGATTCTCAATCTCTTACAAGATATGAAAGAGCGCTATGGCTTGACCATGATCTTCATCGCGCATGATCTCGCTGTGGTCAAAAACGTCAGTGACCGCGTGGCCGTTATGTACTTAGGCAAACTTTGCGAAGTTGGCTCGCCCGATCGACTCTACGAAACACCGGCGCATCCCTATACGCGTGCTCTTTTAGATTCGATTCCTGTTCCGGATCCCAAAGTTGTACCGGGTCAGTTCGCCCGTCTCGAAGGCGAACTTCCTTCACCGGTTGCTCCGCCAAGTGGTTGTCGTTTCCGTACTCGTTGTCCCAACGCACAAGAACTTTGTGCGCAGGTTGAGCCGGTGATGAATGAAGTTGGCCCCGACCACTTTGTGGCCTGCCACTTCCCCATTCACGATATGAGCAAAGAAACGCC
>CAYOHV010000104.1:2080-5638 GCA_964403825.1 uncultured Bifidobacterium sp.
CCGAATGACGGCGTCCCGTATTTTTTGATGAGCCTTGCCATTTCTTTATGGCGTTGCAGTTCCGTCATTCCTTGTTGCAGCGTGCTCACGCCATGAGAATAGGCCCGAACTTCTCTTTGGCGCTCCGGTGTGTCACGATGTTCGCATGAAGGAATTCACCATCGATACCAACAACATTTATCGGGTCACTATCGCCACTGATAAGGGCGACATCGTCATGGATCTCGATCCTCGACTGGCTCCGAATACGGTCAACAACTTTGTCGCACTGGCCCGTGAGGGTTTCTACGATGGCCTGACTTTCCATCGCGTCGTTCCCGAGTTCGTTATCCAAGGCGGCTGCCCCATTGGTAACGGAACTGGTGGTCCGGGTTACAAGTTCGGTGATGAACCGGTACAAGGCAACTACCGCAAAGGTTCAGTGGCCATGGCGAATGCTGGTCCCGACACCAACGGTTCGCAGTTCTTTATTTGCTTAGAGGATCAACCAGGTCTGCCCAAGCAGTACAACCTTTTTGGTTACACCGTGAGCGGCATGGACGTTGTTTCCTCCATCAAAGTTGGTGACGTGATGAACGCCATCACCATCGAAGAACGCCCGATCGACTAGTCGTCCTTCAACGCCACGGCGTTGGGAGTCACATTCATTTTCGGCTCATAAAGTTCGCTCTCAATGGCGCGGGCTTCACTGCCCTGTTCAGCGCGCAATAAATCGCGACAATTACTGCATTGCCCATAGAAGCGTTCTGATGTTGCCAACGAGCAACGGGGGCAGACGAAATCGAGTGGTTCGTGGAATTGATCGCTAAGGGACATACGCACCGGTCCAAGCAAGAGCCGTCATAGCCAACAATCCCGCCGAAAGGATCAGCATCGTGAGTTGTTCGGCTTTCTTAGCCCGCAACAACACGGCCGCAGTCATTACGAGGGGAAACGCATTCAAACCGTAACGCTCAACCGAATTGAGATTCTCGGCGCCTAATGCAATGAAAAGAACCACCGCGCTGAATGCGGCATACGACACCGGCCAATACTTAAAAGTCAGTACGGCCAAAACAATGAAGACGACGGCAAACGGAATATGAAGCCCGTCGCCAAATTTTTGGGCGCCGAAGACATCGGTAAATCCGTCAATCACTCGCCAAAGTGGGAAAACGAAATCACCGCGCAAATCACTTTGCGTACTGAAGGGTAACCACATATCGCCGTAGGCGTTATTAACCCACAACATGTAAATGCCCGTACCGATACCCGGCGAGAGAACGGCCAGCCCACCCTGAATTCGTTCTTTCCATTCCGTTCTTGGCCACACGCGAATGAGTTCAATCAAGATGGGTAGAGTCATCACAACGCCTAACGGGCGCGTGAGACCAAGCACAATTCCCGCCGCGATCGCCCAAAGCCAGCGACGCGAGCGAATGGCGCCAAAACAAACGATGGCACCGAAAAGCCAAAGTGATTCGGCATAACCGAACACCAAAACGAATGCGGCTGGGAAAAAACATAAAAGCCATACCGCGCGTTGTGCCAGAGCGTCGTTGCCCTTTTCAAATCGCACTAAACGGTAAAGCGCAACCGCTGCCGCCAGCGAAAACACGTTGGCTAAAACGATGAGCGCTAATGAATCGTTACCGGCAAATAACGGCGACAGAAAACGTCCTAAAAGCGGAAAGCCTGGAAAAAAGCGCAATGCACTTTGGTCAAAGCCATAACCGAATTGCGCGATATCCCGATACCAAGTTCCGTCCCAAGTAATAAGACCTTCAGTTAACTGTTGCGGTTTGGCGGTCATTTGATCGGCAATGGCGGTGGCGGTAACGAAGGCCATTCCCACAATGACGCGCGCCATCACCCATGGCCACAACACGACCTGAATATCAGAACGAAGACGTTTCCAGTTCATGGAACCCTAAAGACTTGAAGGCCCGCGTGTTCGAAGAAACGAGTTCCATCATCAGCCACCAAATCTGCTCGTTGGCGCGATGTGGAAAGCGCGTTGGCCAAAGCTTCGCATTGACCTTCGAGCGTTCGATAGGTGGGTGCCGTGACCAGAAAGATCGGCTTGCCATTCGATTTTTGTAAAAGTTCTTGCGCAAAATTTTGTGGGCTAGCGGCTTGATTACGGGCGGCGTAATCCACCCAATCGACAAACTTTCCGTCACCGAACGTCGGATAGACGTACACCTTTAAGTCATCACCTAAAAGACGAGTTCCCGCCGGTCCTAACTGATCGGGACAAAACACCACCACATCGCCAGGCTGCGCGTTCTGTTCAATAGCCGGAACGATTTGATCCATCTGTGTTCGTCGCGAACCCATGTTGTATCCGGCACCGAGTGCAAACAACGCGCAAACACCCGCCAACACAAACGCTCTTACCCAACGATGACCAAAACGTGCCAAGCCGAGCGCCGCCATCACCATCACCATCGGGAAAATGACCGCGGCATAACGCACCGCAAACGCTGCGCCCGTGGCGATACCAACAACAGCTCCAAATACGAGCGTTAATCCAATAACGACGAGTTCGGCGCGCCATTCTTTACGCGTTGTGAGATCGAGTCCGGTTCGACGCTGTGAAATGACATAGCCGCAAGCACCTAAAACCAGCATCACCACAAAAACACCGGAGGCTAAATAAACCTCACCGAAATTATCGGCCACGAAAAAAGCAATGATCATCGACAACATCGAGGTCGGTCGCACCGCGGTTGACCAAGGCGTCGCGGTATTGGCACTTTGATACGCCAAGGTTGGTAACCACGGAAGGAATGTCAGACCACCGATAACCATTGCGACAAGAACTTTGAAACCGCTCGCTCGTAAAGCAAAACGCTGGGCCCGCCAGATCCACAACACAACAACACCAACGGCGGCCAACAGCCAAATGCTCCAGTAATGCGAATACAAAAGTGCGCTCGTGATGATCACTAATGCCACATAGCGCCACCACCCTTGTTTTTGCCGGCGAAAAATATCGTCAAGCAAAAGCCACCCGAGCGTGACCAACAACATGACAAGCGCATACATACGGGTTTCGCTCGAATAGCGAACTGCGAATGCGCTTAGCGAAAGAATGGCGACGCATAACAACGCACCAATGCGTCCTGCCTTGCGCCAACCTAAAACCACTCCGACTGCCAAGGCGAGTAAACCGAAAATGATCGATAGCGAGCGAACGGCCAAATTCGACGTGCCGAAAATTTCGGTCCAAAAATGTAAAAGGACGTAATACAACGGTGGATGACCGTCACGTTTCAATGCCCCAGTGATTTCAGAAAGGGGCAAGGTTGAGATATTGACGCTTAACGCTTCATCCAGCCACAGTTCGCTGCGCGTAATGACACGGGTGACTAATCCCACCAAAAGGGCTCCGGCGGCAATCAGCCAAAGTTCGAAACCCGGCTTGGCTTCCCGCAGATCATCAGCGCCAAGGCCGGGCCCAAAAGACGTCAAATTTTCCGCCGAAACCGGTTCGAGAGGGTCAGTAGCCGAAGACTCCACGACTAGTGACACTAGTGGCGACGGCCATTTACCTCGTGGCATCGGGTCGCCGGA